>NZ_OY780933.1:1590000-1735000 GCF_963676065.1 Maridesulfovibrio sp.
TGTTTTATTTAATATTGCGATTTCTGTAGTCACGCTAACTCCCCTTTTGCTTTGCCGCTGCTTTCTTCATAACAATCTTAGGGTTCTGGTCTGTTTGATTGCATATCTGGTATACTATTTCAGCGGGAACCGGTTCCTCTCCGGAAAGAATCTTTTTCAATTCTTCTTCCTTTCTTCCAATACTGCGGGCCATATCTGAAAAAGATATGTCACTGTATTCAATATCTTCCAATAAAATTTTTGCAATGGCGACATCAAAGGCAGATCGAGGGCGCGCGGGCTCGATCTCTTCGGCGTCGCTGAACACTATGCGAGCCCCAATTGCATCAAGTAGATGACTCAATTTTTCAAAGTCAGGGGCGCGTTGTTCTGCAAGCCATCGCGTAAGCGTGACCGGATTCATATCCGCATATTCCGCAAGGGCTCTTGCGCTGGAAAAGCGTTTGACGATGGTCTGCCTTAATCCCTCAAGTGTGTCTTCGTATATTCCCATAATTATTTATAGATACCAAAAGGTATCATTTTTAGCTGCTTCCATACGGTTGTTTGTTGACCTTTTGTAGTGCCATACGGTATCATTGCGGCATGAACATCAAAGAAGACCTCAAAAAATTCTTGGAAGACACCGGCTGGACGGCTGCGAAGCTTGCAAATGAGGCGAATATTTCGGCCCCGGTAATCACTCGCTTTTTAAGTGGAGCTCGTAAGGGGCTTCATTCGTCCACCCTCGAAAAACTCTGGCCCTACCTCTACGGCGACAAACGCCCGAAACCCGAAACTAAACACGACCAGGCGGCGTAACCAATTACGCCCGAAGGTATTCGTGCGTCCAAATTTCAAAGAAACGGCAATACCCCCTGGCTCCGCACGATTGGCAACTCAAGTCGTTTCGCAGCGTTTGAAATCGCCAGATCGTGGGAATCAGAAAGGGATACGTCGGAGCACAGTCGCTCCCGGTGCCACTTGATGTGACCTTGATGAATGATTGCAACCGTCAGCAGGAGCCCTTTTTCGTCGTGCTGGACGCGGACCCGCGCTGAGGCTGCATTGTGTGGATTGCGGTCCATGATGAATACATAACTTAAACTCAGAATAGAGGTAACGAGTAGATGAGAAAGAAATACTCGCTTGAGTCGTGGGAGATAATGGACGAAGCCAAGTCTGTGCTCAAGGACCGCGCACTTTCAAAAGCAATCGGCCTATCAATCCCCCAGACAAATAAATATTGCGCTAACCCGGAGTGTACCGAAGATACTCATCCAAACCCGTTGGACCGCACTTCAGGGATGATCGTGAAGTTGTGTGAGTCGGGGGGAGCGAAGGGTCGTGAAGTCGCTAAGCTGGCATTGAATTATCTTGCTTGTGATTGTGGTTTCAAGGTTGTGGATGCAAACAGGCCCAAACCCGTCACAGACGAACCCCGGGCCGAATTCCTGGAGATTTTTAACCGGGTCAATGAGCTGCAGACGTCAGCCCAGAACCACGAAGATCCGCTCATAGTCGACTCGTATGCGTCCAAGGTAAAAGATACCACGGACGCTTTTATTGTGCGCTACATGGCCGATTACCGTGAGCGTGATGGCCGAGTCCGTTTTTCCAAAAAAACAGAACCCCTGTCAGCATGGCAGCGGTTTAAGCAGTGGTTTGGGTAGGGGAATTGGCATGACTGGCTGGATCAGACTCCATAGGTCGCTTGCAGAGTGGGAATGGTACACCGATTCCAAGACTCTTCATCTGTTCTTACACCTACTCATAAAAGCGAACCACAAACCTGCCAAACACAGAGGAACTGTGATTGAACGAGGCCAGCTTTTGACTGGCCGTAAGCAGCTCGCTTCTGAAACAGGGATTTCAGAGCAATCAATACGCACAGCACTTAATCGCCTAAAATCAACCAACGAAATAACCATCAAATCAACCAGCAAGCACAGCGTTGTAACTGTCTGTAATTACGATAAATACCAAACTCCAGAAGAAGGAGTTAACCAGCAAAATAACCAACCAGCTAACCAACAACTAACCAACGATCAACCAGCAACTAACCACAAACAAGAATGTAAAGAAGATTTAAATACATTGGGGTGTGGGGATCGCGCGCGCGTTGATCCTCCTGCCGCCTCTTCGCCCGAAAACCGCCCCCAAGAACCACCTCCGCAATCAGGTCCAAAACACACAGACAGCCCGAGCAAATCCAGACCGTCCTATCAGGGCTTTAAATCCTGCTGGCAGGTTTACCCGCTCAAGCAGGACGAAGAGGCCGCTTGGTGCGAATGGTGCCGACTCGAAGACAAGCAGTTGCTTCCAGACCCGTGGATGGTTCGTGAAGCCATCATCCTGCTGACTCAGGAAGACGACAAGTTTCAGCGTGGGTACCTCGTTACTTTCGCCAAGTGGCTCAAAGGCAAGAGGTGGAACGACGAACCTTTCCAGAAACCCGCACAGCAGAACGGAGGACCGCCGGGAATACCCCAAGGCGGACAAGGCAAGGTGGTCCGCATGACCAGAGATCAGGCAGTGCATCAGGAGAATTACGAATCGAATCAACGCTTAATGCTGGAGGATTAGCAGCATGAATTGGCAGAACAAACAGGAACGGGCTCAATTTCTCGCAGCGTTCACCGCGCTTTCGGAAATGCATGGCAAGGCTTTCTCGGACAACATGAAGAAATTCTATTTTTCGTGTTTTGAGAAATACGACATTGCCGTGGTGGTTGAAGCAATGCGCAAGTCAACCATGTCTCTCAAGTTCTTCCCCAAGCCGGTTGAGCTGGTTGAGCTCATCGAAGGACCGAAGGAAGACGTCACTGTCACGGCTGAGTTGTGGGCGGACAGAGTTCTCGAAGCAGCAAGCAAGCACGGCAGGAATGCAAACCCTCAATTCTCTGACCCTGTGGTCAACGCCGTTATCAAGAACAGGTTCGGAAGTTGGGGAGCTGTTTGCAATTCCCCAATCAAGGACCGCATCTGGTTCGAAAAGAAATTTGTGAAGAGCTACGTCGAATACGCTGAGCGCGGCATTGAACTCCATGAGCCGGTCAAAGGGCTAAGGGGAACCACTCAGCCCATCATGATTGGCGAAGGTGGACAGGCTTTGCAGGCTATCTCCTCCGGTAATCAGAACCGACTCAAGGGGTTGGTGTCCAATCTCGCAGCACAGAAGGCGGTGGGAAATGTTTGATCACGAGTTCGACGACTTCTGGGAACAGATCCACCTGACCTTCGGCATTGATCCCAACTCGAAGAGCAAACGGGACGCCAAGAACTTTGCTTTTCAGAGCGTGAAGGAAATCCCCGGCGAGGTGCTGGAGATTGCCAAGGATCAAATTGCTACTCTGGACAGTTTACCGCGGAACATCGTTAAGCAGGTCCACCACGCTTGGAGTAAGTGGAAGATACGCAATCCTGATCGGATTGTTCGTGAGCAGGGAGAAGAGGATCATCCGAAGTGCCCGTTCTGCGAAGATGGAAATATCTTCGTTATCAGCCGTAAGCGCGGTTGTGCGCCGAGGACTACGTTCTTTGCCTGCGGACATTGCAGGGTAGGCGGGTCTACGCGGGAAGAAATCGAAAGAATAGGCTGGGAAATAACCAACCCGAAGCGGGTACGGCAGGTCACTCATGCTGCTTAGCCCCGCTAGACTTTTGTAGACCATGACGATTGAGGAAATGAAAACCAGACACCCGGATTTCTGCAACAATCATTGCTGTTGCCGATGTTCAGGCGAGAACGCACGAGGTTGGTGCTACGGAGTGGATAGACCCGACGGGCAGTGCGTGTGGAGCCGGGAAGCGATAACGAAATATCTCTGCGAAAAGCGGATTGAACTTAGGAGGCCGATTAGATGCAAGTTTTAAAATTCACTATCCCCATCACCCCAGTAGCTCAGAAAAGAGCACGTCACGCCGTTAGAGGCAAGCATGCCTGCGCATACAAGCACAAAGATCAGAGGTCAGCAGAGCAGGTGCTGAACACATTTCTCAAGGATTTTCAGCCGACGCAGCCGCTCACAGGTCCGCTGGTGCTGGGAGTACGTGCTTTTCTCCCCATTCCCAAGTCCAAACCTAAGAAATTTAAGGCGGCGGCTCAGGCGGGCGAAATAAGGCCTATAGTCAAGCCCGATATGGACAACGTGCTTAAGCATATCAAGGACTGCATGAGTCAGATGCGTTACTGGGGCGACGATAAGCAGGTCGTGGAGTATCTGCCCGGAACCGGGAAATACTACAGCGATCAGCCGCGATGGGAGATTGAACTTAGGCCGTGGGTGCCTGATATGAAGCCGCTGGAGGAGGCGTGATGGAAACTAAACCGCCTCTTGGCATAATGCCTCGCAAGCTTCATGACGAGTCCCGCCTGAAAGCGCTTTATTTAGCCGCAGCTCGATATAACCAGGCCGAGAAAACAGTTCCTGCCGAATGGGCAGATGAAATGCTTGAGCTTGAAGTCTCGCTGGAGCTCCACGAATGGAAGCCCAAGACACTGGAGGAAAGGCTTTTGGGTGTCTTGTTTGATTTTTTCAAGGCTTTGGCATTCATTGCCCTCGCCTATCTCTTCGCTTGCTACGCACTGTCACTGGCCGGGGAGTCTCCACCTTTGACGACATTGGTCATGGCGGCATCGTATGCGGTCCTGAAGGGAGTGAGGGAGTGGTGGGAGAGTCGACATGCCTAACACCCCGGAGAGAGGTTCATATATTTTCGTACAGACCTCTGCTGAGTTCTGGAGATACATCAACGCAGAATGGTGGAGCGACAGTGTGCCACTTGAGGCACGAACTTGCGGATTTCTGCTTGAGAAGGGAGTTCCCTTGTCTCCTGTGTTTGGAGGTGGAGGACAGATGCAGCTTAGGCTCGGATACAAGCTAACCGTAGAGGATGTACCGAGTCTGCACGGCATTAAATACACATGGGAGAAGGTCACATGCCTAACACCCTGCACAACATAACTACGACCGTTTATGAAATTTTGGAGAGAAATTAATCCATGGCACTTTTTGAGCTAAATGAAGACACAAAAAAGATACTGGGGATGCCTAACTTCCGATGCGGAGGTCTTGCCCAACTTTTAAGAGGCAAAGGTCATGAGATTCCCTATAAAGCCAGGGAGGAACAGTCATACGTGATTTATTGGATGCTCGAGCTTTATGAAAAGCATGGGCCAGATTGGAGATTTAAGGCTATGAAATATCTGGAGGAAGGGAAATGACGAGTTTTCAAATTAAACAAATGCTTCAGTTTCGCTTTCTGCGGAACGCAACAGGTGGACAGAAGGGAGTCAAGCGGCTGTTTTGGCTCGGAATGCATGACGAACTCAAGGAGATGAACCGTGTCTAGACTCTACATCCCCAAACATTTCAGAATCGAAGAACTAGTTTACCCCGGCTTTTACGAAGCCCACAAACACCGTGACAATCTGATCTGGTTGGCGTTTGACGTCCGAGTTCTTAAGACCGCTGACCGGCTGCGCGAGAGATACGGCAAGATGACCGTCAATAACTGGTGCTGGGGCGGTGATCGTACAGAGTCTGGCTTGCGGGCTATGAACACCAGTACAGGAGCTGCACTCAGTCAGCATAAGTTCGGGCGGGCCCTGGATTGTATTTTCCATGATTGCACGGCGGAGGAAGTAAGGGCGGATATGCGGAAAGAGGAAATACTGGAGCCTAACAATATGTGGGGTGGCCAGCCTTGCTTTGACCTCATCACCTGCATCGAGGAATTCCCCGGCATGAGCTGGTTTCATTTTGACGTCAGGAACCGGGACACAAACAAGTATGGCGTTAAGGTGGTGGGGAAGTGAAATTTATCGAAGTCGACGTCTACATGCTCGACCCCACCGAATACGGTTGGCTGTGGCTATGCGGCAAGAATACCGCACAGCTCGGACTTACGCAGCGGATCAAGGAATACTGGCTGCTAGGGATTTCCGTCGCTCTGACGTTTGAGACTACGGAGAAGGAAGCCAAGGATTTTGTGAAGAAGGAGATTGGGAAGTGAGTCAGGAATCCTCAATAGCTCCACGAGCCACCGAGATAGTCCGGACATACGGCTCAATTGAGAAACGGTTCGGTATCGGTGTGAGACTAGTGAAAAAATACGAAGACGAAGGAGCCCCGATTGTCCGTGATGATCGGGGCGTTCCCAGCTGTGAGATGTGGGAGCTTTGGTGCTGGATCAGGAAACGGGCTGAGAAACGGAAGGAGAAGCGGGGATGATGAAGAGTGTAGGTCTTTCAGGTGGCAAAAGTTGGTGCGGTATTGAGTTCAAAGTTTCCGAACAGGCACTTGAATTCCTGGAGCGTCAGTGCAGGATTCCCCGAAGCAAAAAGAAGCGGATACGGCGCAAGTGGTTAAAGAAATATGGGGTGTTGAAGATTGAGAAGCCCGCTTGTTATCAGGTGGGCGGACCTAACGGGTTGCTGATTATGCATCCTGAGATTGCGCGTAGGGTAGAAGCGGAAATGCATCGGCAGCAGGTAGAGATGTTCAACGAGATGTTGGATAAGACTTTGTTTCATGACATGGCGGCAATAGTGCCTAAGACTATGCTGGTCAGCACTTCTGATCCGGTCGGTGAGCGTTTCTCTTCTTTTGACGAGCTGACCGAGAAAGCTATGAGCACTATTGCCGCCTCAGTTGAGCAGGAGGTGCTTAATAAAAGCACGCTCCTTGACGCGATAGTGCAGGCAAAGAAGATACTCGAAGAAGAGGAATCGCCTATCGACTGGGACTCTTATCCCTCCGGACCTATCCCGCGCTTATTCGAACCCTATGGACCGAATAAGGATCGGTTTGAGACGAAGGAAAGGGGAGGGGGGCATTGGCGGTATCGGTTTAAGTTGGGCTAGTGGAAGGGGGTTAAGTTCTGGCCGTGGAATAAGCGGGCAATTGACTAGGGTTTACTTCGCAAACCTGACGTCAGGTGTATTTCTGCCGTCTGGGAATACGTGGACAATGGCACCGAATAAAGCGCCAACGTCACCCACGTCAATTCCAAGCTTGTTACTTGCCGCGATACCTTCAATGTCATAAATCTCACCACGCATCTTACGCCAGAAAGTAGTACTCAGCTCAGCGTGTATGCAATGTCTATTGCTTTCGCGTTGGGCTTTTTTGAATTGTTTAATATGTTCGTGAGGGTATCCAGTTGAGTAGTGAACAAGTTCAGAATCAAGCGTGATTAAGCCCATCTCATCGCCCACCCTTTCCATTCTCTGGCCTAGCCCAAGCAGAAACATCGCTCTTTCGCTGGGAATATTGTACGTGAAGCCGTATCCGCCAGTAAATGTGAGTGTCGAAGGGAAGGAAGAAGTCTTAGGCGGAGGGCCAGGATTCACATGGGCGAAAGCGCGGGCACTTTCATGAATCTGGTATTTCCACTCGGATTCGAGTTGTCCGAGTGTGAAGATTGCTTTTTTTACTGCATCATTTATCCACATAGCTACCTCTCCCTGCGCGTAGGAGCCTATCAAGAACACCCACCGCTCGGCTATCACATAAAACCGGAAGTCCATAACGGCTTGCTCTCAAAATCACCTCGTCCCGATCTTTGGACTCGTACAGCTCCTCGTTCTTCCCAAAGTGCTCACAGCCGTATGCTATCCATCTGTCACCGAGTAGATCAATTTGAATCCAGTTGTATCTCATACCCGCTCTAAAGATCCGTCAGGCATCCGTTTGAATAAGTGCTCACGATCAGGATCTACATAGACCCTCTTTCCACCTTCTTTGCATCGCAATATCCTGACTTGTCCTTGCTCGTGGAAATATTCAACGTGCCATGCGCCAAAAGAGGAGCCTATTTTCGAGGACAGAAAGGCCTGCTCATGTGTTTTATAGATGGAGGGGAAGCCGCAAGGATATGCCTTCTCGAAGTTCCCTATTGAAATCGCAGCACATTCGCCGACTTTCATGTTGTCACAGATATGGTCAATTTCTTCGCGGTATTCATTCATACCCGCAATTATCCTCTCCATAAGAACCCCTGTCAACCCCCCCCTACCCTCGCTCTGGCCTAGCTCTGGCCTAGCTCTAGCCCGACATGCCCAAAAGTCCGGGTTATAATGCAGGCTACTAATCCAAGACCCGTAGCCCTCCGCTGTTTTCGTTCAGGAAAGCCTCCCGTCGGCCCTCCGTCCCGACTCATGAGAAAGCGCGGGTACTTGGATTGAACTTAACCAAGTGGGGAATGATTTTGCGGTCCATCCTCCAAGACAAACTGAATTCGTTACATGTCTCGGCTAGACTCCTCGATTGGGGATTCAAGCCGGGCTTTGTTGCGTGGTTTGCTCCGAAGTGGGAACGGGCCGTTCATCCCCTGATTTACAAGGAGGAAAAAGCGTGAATGTGAGTATCTATGAAATCGCAGTCGCGTTGCTTGTAGCATGGCCTCTTCTGGCCGCTATCGCCGCTGCAACCCCCACACCAAAGGATGATCAGTTTCTGATTGTTCTGCGTAAGGTGCTGGACGCGATTGTTTTTAACTGGGGGCATGCAAAGAATGCACTCCCTGAAAACAAGGAGGGCAAATAATGCGGCGTATTTTACTTCTTGTTTTTATCTTACTCGTGGCTCTGACTCAGGGTTGCGCATTCAAAAAGATTTCGGACCTTCCTCCGGCTGACCAGAGCGTGGAATATTCCATCATTCTCATGGAGTCATGGAAGGCTACCTATCACCAGTACAACCAGATTAAGCCTAGCTTGACTGCTGACCAGAAGATTCTCGCGGCGGACTTTGTGCAGGCTATGAACCTCGCTAAGCCTTGCATCCTTGAAGCTACTCGCTGTGCTGAACTCTGGAAGATAGCAACCGCTGACCATTCTGCCGAAGCTGAACGTATTTACCGCCAGCAGAGCCAGATTGCAGCCGACATGCTGAAAGAAGCCATGAACATCTGGAAGAAGCTGAGAGGCGCAAGGGAGTAACCCATTATGGATTTGAGTTGGATTGAAGAAATCGAAGTTACTGACCAGAACGCTGAACAGATTGGCGGAGTCGTGACCAGTATTGCGGCTCTGGCCGGTGTTGGTGTTGCTCCTGCCGCTCTTATCGGTCTGGGTGTTCAGCTGGGCCTCAAGTGCTGCAATGGCGGATATAAGCCCAAGGGGCTGGAAGTTCTGCAGGAACTTGCCGCTGAAATTGAAGCTTACCCTGAACTGACTGTGGAGTAGAGGCGTTCATGGCACCAAAAGAAGCAATACAAGCCAGTTGCTGGCAGATCGACAGGAATCTCGGCTTGTCTGTGATTCTTGCTCTGGTGCTCCAGTTTGCAACCTGTGTCTGGTGGGCCAGTGAAACATCTGCCCGCCTTGACACAGTTGAGCGTGAGCAGGCCCGTTATGACCGGGTGTTGCAGGAGTTATCAACTATCAAGGCCGACATCGGCTGGATTAAGCGGTCATTGGAGAAATAAATGGCAACTAACGTCTGGGATCTATTCGGAAACGTCGTATCTCGCGATCTCCTCGACCTATGTGTAGGCAAGCAGCTTGGCACAGGCATGAGTCGTGACGTGTACGAGTTCGGGCCTGATCCGTCGTTGGTCATCAAGTTTGAAACCGTAGCTGGGAACTTCCAGAACGTTTTTGAATACGAAATCTGGAATACGGTCAAAGGGACTGAGGCTGAAAAGTGGTTCGCTCCGGTCCTGAGGATCAGTGACAACGGCAAATGTTTGCTCATGAAGAGGACGGAGGCTCTTGGATGGAACGAGAAGCCTGCCAAGATGCCCCGGTTCTTAACTGACCTCAAAATACAAAATTTCGGCTGGCTCGACGGCCAGCTTGTCGCTCATGACTACGGTTTTTCCTATCTCATGGAAAAGGGAATGAAGCCGGTCATGGTCAATGTTTCTAAGGAATGGTGGAAGGCTGAGTAATGGCAAGCAAGCGCGAAATTTGGCTTTGTCACTATCTCGACCAGAGCGACCCGAAAACATACCTCAACGCCGCAGAGTCTGCGAGAGCCGCCGGGTACAAGTGCGCCAAGGATAATTTTAAGAAGATCGGCTACGTCAACCGCCGGGAATGCGAGAAGCAAATAAACGACTGGCTTGATGATGCGGGTCTTTCCGAGAGTGTTTTAAAGCTAAAGCTCGTTTCGCTGCTCGATGCCAAAGAAACCAAGTTTTTTCAAAAGGATGGTCTCGTTAAAACAGCCGTTGAGGTTGAAAATTTAGGAGTTCAGCAGAAGGCTCTCGACATGGCTATGAAAATGAAGGGCATGTATGCGCCGGAGAAAAAGAAGGTCAGCTTTGAGGATGACGAAGGCAAGCAAGCGGTAGTCGGCTTTTTCGCGAAAGTCATGGGGGTTGATGATGACCCTGCAGGAGATTGAACAGAACGTCCATAGCAAGAAATGGAGACTTGAGAACCTTTACTACATCAAGGACGTAAAGGGCCAAGAGATCAAGTTCAAGCCCAACTGGGCACAGTCTCGTTTCAACAAGGACGCTCACTCTCGAAACATCATCCTGAAGGCAAGACAGCTGGGGTTGACAACATTTGCTTGTATCGACGCCTTAGACGACTGCCTGTTTAAGAAAAATTTTAAGGCTGGGATCATCGCCCACGTAAAGGAAGATGCCCACGAGTTCTTTGAAGACAAGATTCAGTTTGCCTACGACAGACTGCCCGAAGAAATAAGGGCGGCGAATCCGGCAACTACCGACAAGGCAGGAAAGCTGGCCTTTGCAAACGGCTCCTCGATCAGGGTTTCGACCTCGTTTCGTTCAGGGACACTGCAAAGGCTGCATGTCTCCGAGTTCGGTAAAATCTGTGCCCAGTATCCCAAGAAGGCCAAGGAGATCATCACCGGGGCCTTAAACGCAGTTCATACCGGGATGCGTGTGGACATTGAGTCTACTGCTGAAGGTCGCCTCGGCAAGTTCTACGAACTGTGTACCGAGGCTGAGAATCTTCAGCTTTCAGGCGGCAAACTGACAGATGAAGATTTTAAGTTCTGGTTCTTTTCATGGTTTCAGCATCCGGAATACCGGCTTGATCCACACGGGGTGCAGATCACCAAGGAGATGCAGGACTACTTCGCCAAGGTCGAAGCGGAAACTGGCATCACCTTAGAGCCTGAACAAAAGGCCTGGTACGTCAAAAGGTACGCGGTTCTTGGTGACGACATGAAGCAGGAGTTTCCGTCCACTCCTGCCGAAGCTTTTGAACAGACGATTCAGGGGGCTTACTTCTCCAGTCAGTTCCAGAAGATTCGGAAAGAAGGACGGATTTGCCGGGTTCCGGTTCAGGGCGGAGTGTCCGTCGACACATACTGGGATCTTGGGATGAACGATGTAATGGCAATCTGGTTTGTTCAGGTCATTGGCCGGGAGTGCAGACTGGTCGATTACTACGAAAATTCCGGCGAAGGCTTGGAATTTTACGCCAGAGTCCTTCAGGAAAAGAGGGTTGAGAGAGATTTCTTCTACGGGACTCACTACGGGCCTCACGACTTGGAGGTCCGGGAATTGGGAACCGGGATAAGCAGGATTAAGCGGGCTGGGCAGCTTGGGATTGATTTTCAAGTAGTCCCAAGGGTTGGACAGAAGTCAGACTCCATTGAAGCTGCTCGTAATGCACTAAGTCTTTGTTGGTTTGATGATGAGCATTGCTCACTGGGTATTCAGAGACTGGAAGGATACCGCAAGAAATTTAACGACGTGCTCGGGACTTATTCATCACAGCCCCTGCACGACATCTGCTCAAACGGAGCAGATGCATTTCAGCAGCTTGCAATGGCCTGCCCGCTGTTTAGCGGCAGAGGACGAGGGTTCAAGTCCCGCCCAATCAAAAAAGTTTCAAGGAGAGGATGGACATAATGCAGACAGCTCTACCTCAAGCAGTCACAGGCCAACCTACGGGGTTTAAGAAAGGGATGCTGTCCGTAATTCCCAATTCTGTTCTTGAGGAGCAGGAGAAGGCAGAGGCGCAGCGTAGAACAGACTTACGTCAATCCCGTCCTGAAATAGTGGGTCTTGCTGCTCATGTCCGTACTTCTTGGCAGGCGGCTAAACAGGCCAAGCAGCCCATTGAAAAGCGCATGATCGAATGTGCCCGCGCTCGGAAGGGCGAATATGATCCGATGGATTTGGCGGAGATCCAGTCTACCGGAGGGTCAGAGGTCTATATGATGCTTGTTGACGAAAAGTGCAGCGGTGCGGCCTCATGGATACGGGATATTCTCATGCAGCCGGGTGAGGAGCCATGGGGGATTGACCCAACTCCTATGCCGGACCTTCCGCCTGAAATAGCTGAAGACATAGCAAAGCAGGTTCAAATTGAGGCTATGCAGATGCTTCAGTCTGACGTGGAGATGTACCAGCAGATAACCGGACAGCAGGCTACACACCAGGACGTAGAAGATCGGCTCCGCGACATTCAGCCGCAGATTATGGAGCGGTTCAAGACTCTTTATGACGATAACCTCCGAGCTATTACCAAAGAAGCCAAGAAGAGAGCTGACCGCGCAGAAGCTAAGATGCGGGATATAGCTGTTGAATCCAATTTTAAAGACGCTCTTGACGAGATGATTGAGGACATTGTCGAACAGCCCGCAGGGTTCATTTACGGTCCGCTGGTTGTTCGCAAGAAGCAGCTCGAATGGAGGCAGGACGAAACAGGAAAATCTCATCCTCATGTGGCTGAAAAGCTGGTTCTGACCTTCAGAAGAATTTCTCCATTTGATGTTTATCCCGGTCCTTCAGCCACCAGCATCGAGGACGGAGACATCATTGTCCGTCACCGTATGAGTCGTAAGGCTTTGAGTTCTATGATCGGAGTGAAAAGTTTTGACGACGACGCAATACGGCAGGTTCTGGACCATTATAGCTCCGGCATGACCAACTGGCTTGCCATGGACAACGAAACTACTCGTGAACAACTCGAAGACCGTGGACAGGTTGTTTCCGACCCTTCCGGTAAAATCGACGTGCTGCAATATTTTGGAAGTGTACAGGGACGTATGCTCATTATGCACGGGGTTCCGACTGAACGTATTCCTGATCCTTTTGCGGAATATGATGCGGAGGTTTGGTTGTGCGGTTCCTATGTCCTCAAAGCGACCCTTAACGCTGATCCGCTGGGCCGCAAACCTATCTACAAAGCCAGCTTTCGCAACGTAGCCGGTTCTTTCTGGGGGCGTGGAATCCCTGAATTGATCCGGGATTGTCAGCGTACCGCAAACGCCACTGTGCGCAGCATGATCAATAATATGGGACTGGCTTCCGGTCCTATGGTTGGTGTTGATGTTAGCGCTATGGACCCCGGCGAAGACCTGACTGAACTCCATCCTTGGAAAATCTTTCAATTCAACATGGAGAACAAACCTTCCGGGCAGGCTCCGCTCTGGTTTTTCCAGCCTAATTCAAATGTGGGCGAACTGATGAAGACCTATGAATTTTTTTCCAATGAAGCAGACAACAAGTCCGGGGTTCCCAAATACTCATATGGCACCGGTAAGACTCAGGGCGCAGCGGGAACCAGTTCCGGACTTGCAATGCTTATCAGCAACGCTGCCCGAGGAATCAAGGGTGTTATCCGCAACATGGACAAGGGAACAATCAGACCGCCGGTTGAAGCCCTTTTCGACTGGGTGATGCTTTATCAGCCTGATCCTGCGTTGCAGGGCGATTGTAAGATAGTTGCTCGTGGATCGTCCGCACTGGTTGCCAAAGAGCAGCAGGCCGTGCGCCGCAATGAGGCTATGCAAATCATTCTGAATAGTCCGGCAGTCCTGAATATGATCGGACCTGAAGGACTGGCCGAGTTCCTTCGGGGATTTTTTCAGGCTCTGGATATTGGTGCTGACGAGATTGTCCCGCGTAAGGAAGTCATAGCCGCTCAGAACAACAAGGACATGATCATCCAGCAGCTGTCCGCGCAAAATCAACAGCTTCAGCAAGTTCTTGGCGGTGGGCAAGCCCCGCAAGGACAGCCTCAACAACAGCTACCCATGGGAAGGGCAGTAGATGACGCCGGAGCCGTACAGGGCGGTATGGAAGCAAATCTTTTTCCCGGAGGATAAGTGATGTTTTTTCCCCACAATAAAAAAGATTCCCATAACAAGACTCAGATTGCACACGCTCTATGCTCAGTAGCTGAAAGTCATGGAGGGAAGTTCATCATCAAGGAAATCGAAAAAGAACGGGAGAATTTGCACAGACAGATGGAATCAGCCCCGACCGACCTTTTCCCCATGATGCAGGGGAAGTGTCAGGCTTACACCGAGATACTGAAAGCGTTTGAAGTTGCGGAGGAGATCCGCCGTAATGCTTAAGGAATAAATTTCAATGGCAAGGCCCCCTGAACACATGGAACAGAGAGCCTTGCGCGGTTCGGGCTGGATAGCCCGGTGTGGCAACCTAAACTATCCAACACCCGACCTCGCAAGTCAATCTCCATGCTCAGGGCCCACATTAACCCTCATGACCGGGAATACCGGACAGTTTTGAACAGCATTGAGCGGAACACCTGCATTAACCGGGAGACTCGGCAAGCCAAAGCCGAACACCTCACCGGGTAGGCTCTGTAAAATGACCGGACAAAGCTGAATGGCTCTCGAAGGAGTTGTACTTATGTCCAAGGATAAATTTGAAGGAATGCCCGCGCAGGTTCGCGCACTGGGTGAACTGGCCGACGAGGAAGAAGCTCGCATGCGTGATGAAAGGAAGACCGGGGATGACAATCCTGATCAGGCTCCCGGAGAGCAGCAGCCTCATTCTCCCGCTGATCCTAAGCCCAAGCCTGAACCGCAGCCCGGCGAAAACTGGGAACAGAAGTTTTATACCCTTCAGGGAAAGTACAACTCAGAGGTTCCGAGGCTCCATGCTGACAATCGCGAACTGTCCAATCAGCTCATGTCTATCCGTGAGGAAATGACAGAACTGAAAGGACAACTTGAAGAAAGCCGGAAAGCCCCGGAAGGACCCGCCGCATCAAAACCGAGCAGTGTCGACAAACTCAACCCTGAAAGCTTTGGCGATTACGGGCCGGAGATTGTCGAGATTGTAAACACTCTGAACGGCTATGTTGACGCTTTCCAGAATCAAGGAACCCTCGTCAACAAACAGGCTGAAACAATCCGCACCCTGCAATCACAGATTCAGGGAGTTCAGGAGACTCAGGGACAACAGGCACAAGCCACTTTTGGTGAAAAGCTGACCAAGAAGTGTGCTGAATGGGAACGGTTGAATACCGATCCTGACTTTAATTCCTGGCTGGACGAAAACGGATTCAGGGAAACCTTGAATCAGCATGCCCAGAATGGTGACGTAATAAGGACAGCAAAGCTGTTCAATCGTTACCTGACTGAATCTGGCAAAGCCCCTGCAGCCCCCAAAACCCCTCCCGAAGAAGAGCAGGTTAAAAAACCTGCTCAGCCCGATCTTGAGGAGCACCTTGCACCTCAGGTCAATGGAGGGGGAACTCCTCCCGCTGACGCTCCGACCTTCTCAAATGGTGACATTCAGGTGTTCTTCCAGAGATGGTCACAGGCTGAAGCAGGAGGCGGTTATCCGTTTGAAGCGTGTGGAAAGCTGATCAGCTCCGGTGAAGATGCGGCCAAACTTGATTACGAAATATCCCGCGCAAACAAAGAAGGGCGTATCCGATAGCCCTTAGCGCGGCCCTCAAGCGAGGTCATATATGGCTTTTCCTGTAAACGGTGTCCCGTCTCATAGCGGGACCAACATCCCGGTAATCTTTTCGGGCAAACTGCTCGTAAAGTTCTACGGCGCTTCGATTCTGACTCATATCTCAAACACAGACTATGAGGGCGAGATCAAAGACAAGGGCGATACTGTAAAAATCCGGCTGACCCCGGACATCACCATTAACGACTACGAGAAGGGAACCCCTCTCGTTTATGAAAACCCGAACTCGGCTACTGTCGACCTGCTGATTGATCAGGGCAAGTACTACGGCGTCAACATCTTTGACGTCGATAAGGCTCAGTCTGACTACGAGTTCATGGATAAGTGGGCTGAAGATGCCAGTGAGCAAATGAAGATCGTCATTGATACTGATGTTCTTTCTGCTATTCCCGCTGACGCTCATGCAAGCAACATCGGCGCAACAGCTGGTGCGCAGTGCGGAAACATCAACCTCGGAACTGCTGGCGCTCCTGTAGAACTAACCAAGGCCAATGTGCTCGATAAAATCGTTGAGTGCGGACAGATCCTTTCTGAACAGAAAGCGCCTGCCACTGGCCGTTGGATGGGCATCCCTCCGTGGATGAAGACCCGTGCGCTGCTCTCTGACCTCAAGGACGCCTCCCTCACTGGTGATGGTCAGTCCTCTCTGCGTTCCGGGCGTTTGGGCGTTATCGGGGATTTTACTCTGTATGAATCCCTGAACATTAAGCATGTGGTTGACGGCACTGACAATTGTGCTTCCATTCCCTTCGGACACAAAAGCGGACTGACTTTCGCTTCTCAGCTGGTCAAGAATGAAACCCTCAAAAACCCCACCGACTTCGGAGATATTCTTCGTGGTCTGCAGGTTTACGGTTTTGAAGTGATCAAGCCTGAAGTCATGGGCGTTCTGTACGCAACCGGTAAATAGTAACAACTAAGCAGGGGAGTCGTTAGTTCGGCTCCCCTTAATTGGAGTAAATATGGCTGAAGTAAGTTTCCTTATACGTGATGATGGCGTGGTTTTCCCTTTCGATGAGAGGACTGCCGGGCGCAAAGATATGCGGCTCATGTCCAAAGCAGAAATGGAGCGTTATCGGACAAGCCTGAAACCGGACGGCAAGAAGTTTGTGGCTGATCCTTCCGCAGCAAGTGCAGCAGAACTGGTTGAGTCTGATCTGGCTATCAATCTTTATAACGGCGAATACCTGGAATCCACCCCGGAGAATCTCAAGACTCCCGGTGTAATTGTCCTGACTGCTAAACAGGCCGAGATTGCGCAGGCTGTGAAGGATGAACTCGATAAGGAAGAAGCCGAGGACGTACAGTCTGCGGCTGATAATTCCGACAACCTCGAATCCATGACCGTAATGCAGCTTCGCAGCCATGCTAAGGCCAGATTCAACCTCGACATGCCTAACACCATCAAGAAGGCCGAGGCCATCGCCATTATCAGGGCCAAGACCGGCGTATAGTCCATGAAAGCCTCAACAATCATAAACAGGGTCCGCAAAGACCTGCACGACGCTGACGGGATCAGGTGGACGGACGACGATATGTTCGACTACCTGACCTCGGCGTGTCGTGAGCTCGTCAGTTTGCGGCCTGATACAAGAGCCGTTACCGAATCGGTCAAACTGGCTGCGGGTTCTACCAGACAGACAATTCCTGCCGGAGGATTCCGTTTGCTGGATATAGTGCGAAATATGGGTGCTGACGGTGAAACTCCAGGTTATCCGGTTCAGATTACTGACCGTGATGCCTTGGATGACGCCAACACCTCTTGGCATATGGACGATCCTGAGGACGAAATCGACAACTTCACATTTGATGACACCAACCCCACGGTTTTTTATGTGACTCCGCCGCCGGCGGATTCGGTGTTTGTTGAGATGGTTTACTCCAAGTCTCCGGCCAGAATCGAGGACATGGGTGATCCAATTGTAGTTGATGAGGCCTACGAGGGAACCATCCGTAAATACATGATGCACCGGGCTTTTTGTACTGACGATGCCGCTCCTACTGATTTTCAGAAGGCAGCTCAGTACCTGAGTCAGTTTTATCTCTCTTTGGGAGAGGAAGCCAAGGCCAAGATTGCCTTCACTCCTAACCGACAGCTGCAACCATATAGCGGGCAAGGTGCGTAATGGCTGTTAAGTGGAAAGAGTTCGAGTCATATATCAAGCCGGATATGACCGGGTGCCCCCGCAAGGTTGTAGCTGACGCTGCGAGAAGGGCGGCTATTGAGTTCTGTGAGGAAACGCAGCTTTGGGAAATGGTCAGCGAACCAAGTGCGATTATTGGCGGTCATGCTGTGTATACGCCGGATGCCCCGGATGACGCAGAGGTAACAGCAATCATTAAAGCTGTATTTGTCCGTAGAGACGAGCAGGGCAACGAGCTTAGCAGGACTGAGCTTCAACCACTGAATGATTCCGATCTATCCAGAATGGGCAATTGGGAATCGTTGAAAGACCGGGCGCCCCGCTACTATCGCACCTATGAACCTGCCCGGGTGCAGTTGATTCCTGCGCCTACTGAAACGTTGACGGACGCTTTGGTTATGACCGTGGCGGTCAAGCCCGCACACAACGCAAAGACATGCCCGCAGTTTCTTTTGTCTTCACATGCCGCGGCCATCGGGTTCGGAGCGAAAAGGGATTTGGCGTCCATACCAAATAAGACTTGGTCTAATCTCGGAAAGGTGGATTCTTACCGCAGAGAATTTCAAAACAAAATAAACATGTCTCGCCGCAACAAGAACACAGCGAATTCTCGCAAGTCGCTGAGAGTGCAGGCCATACGATTTATTTAAGGAGAGCATATGCCGTTCACCAAGAATGAGAACAATAAAATTTTGGATATGTATCTGCGCGGGGAGGCAATAACTCCGCCCGAAAGCCTCTACTTGGGGCTGTTCACCGCAGATACCGGACTGGCCGACAACGATCTGACTGTGGCTCAGGAAATTGAGTACGGCAACTACAGCCGGGTCAAAGTGCGTGACGCTGTGACTCAGACAACTTCGGCAGCTGTTAACGGCGAGTCAGTCAACGAAACCGCATATGTATTCCCCGTGGCAACATCCCCCGGCGGTACTCCAACCCATGCAGTTCTACTGGATGCATCAACCGACGGTAATGTTATCGCGTTCGGCGCGCTGGCAATGATCGGTGGTTCCCGGCCTCTTGAGGCTGGCTTGGGGTTCGCCCTTGATCTGAATCAGGTGAAATGGAGCATGAGCTAATGCCCGGTCTGAACTGTGGGCTGACCCTAATAGAGTTTCCGAACCACAGCGGAGTTTTTATTCGTAAAGCGACTGCGTCGTTTGACGCAAAGACAGAAGCTGACATCACTGGTTTTCTGGTTATTAGTGGGGAAGTCGATATGCATTCGCAGACAGTGGCTGTAGCTCTCGCAACTTATGCTCAGTACGGCGGAGCCTGTTTTATGGACTCGCAAGCGAACATGGAGGCCGAAGGGCTGAGACAAGGCCCCGATGGAGCCGTCCCGATCAATTTTCAGCGTGAATTTTATTAGGAGTAAGTCATGGGTTTAAAATTCAATAATAACGGTTACGGGACACTCGGAGCAGGTATTACCGACGTCCAGACGACCATTACTCTATCATTAGGGCAGGGTGAAAGATTCCCTGAATATCCCAATGGTAACGATTATTCATACATAACCATACAGTCTCTATCCAATCCGGGAGACGTAGAGGTCATGAGGGTCACTGGCAGAAACGGTGATGTTTTGACCGTGGAACGCGGGGCAAGCGACGAGCATCCGGCGAAGGCTTTTGTTGCAGGCGACTATGTCTATCTAGGCTTGCCGGCCGAAGCCGTGCGTGATCTTTTTCAGATTGATTCCTCTCCTGCTCCGGGTACTTTCTCCGGTCCTTTCTTGTGGCTGACAGCAAAGACACGCACCGAGTTCGGTGAGGTTGTCTATATGGCACCTGATTTCGAGGCTGGTAAGGCGGATGCTGACGTTGCTGCCTCTCTGCCCGGATTTTATATGTGTGTAGAGCCCAACGGCGTGAACGCTGGAGAACGGGGTAGGTATCTTGAAAGCGGGACCGTTACAAATTCTGCATGGAACTGGACCGGAGGGACTGTGTACTTGTCCCTGAACGAGGGAGAATTGACCCAGACTCCGCCGAGCGCTGACGGTCAGTTTGTGCAGCCCATAGGTGTCGCTATATCTACGTCAACTATTAACTTTAAGCCTAGCTTCATCGTTATTGAGACTAAAACCGCATAATAGAGAGGTGAGCCATGGCTGAGATTGTAAAGGTTTGCGGTGTAGCCAGAGATAAGATTGCGTCTATTTGCGGCATCCAGAATATCAAGCGGATTTGCAGTATTGACTTTTTGGTAGTCGTTTTCGGTACGCTCATGTCTTTTTTGATTCCTGATGACATGGAAATAACCGAGGGGCACACCGTAGAAGGAAGCACGATTATTTCCGGTGATCCCGATAAATGGATTGCAACCAAAAGCAAGGATCATGCGGACGGTAAACAGCTAGTTTCTGCTATCATGAAATACTTGCTGACTAATCCGGTAGTGATGGAAATTCAGGTTGAATCTACCGCCAGTGTCCTCAAGGTTACATGTGCGATCGCAATTCTGCCCGGGCACTTTGTTATTACCGATCAAGGGCGCAGTCAGGTTGTAAGTGTCGTTGACCACGGGAACAACCTTTATACACTGACGCTCGCTACGCCGCTAACAACTGCTCCGGCATCGGCGTACCTTGATCCTCTTTGGGTGTCGCTTTTACCATTCAACTCCACAACTACCGGCTTTGACACCCAAGAACCTGTTGAGGTCGGCGATATTATTTTTGCGGATACGGGGCAGGGAACGGTATTAACAGTATCGGAAAATACAGGCGTATATAGTGTAACTCTAACCGAGGCTCTACCAAGTATTCCTGCTATGGCAGTAAAAAAATCTAACGCCACTCTTAAGGTCGGCGTAGGCGCCACGGGTGAATATATGAGCCCGGAACAATCACTTACACTGACTGGCACACCTACGACCACATCGTTTGACGTTAATGGTGGATACGCCACTGAAATTTATACTGAAGGAGGAATTTTCAACAGCCTTATTGTTGATGGTGTGGAACAAGAAGTAAGCAGTGTGAGTGAGACTGTTAATGAAGGTAATGCGACACCTGTATTACCAACTATGTCTGATTATACTCAAGACGGATTTACTGTAACCGCATCGGCTGATGTTGGTGCTGGCCCAGCGTACGAAGCTGCTGGTGATGGACCAGATGCTTACGGATGGGCGTGCCCTGATTTAATCGGTTGGTGGCAAGTTCATTTACCAGAACCTAGGTTAATTACTGGGTATGATCTATGGGCGGCAACATCGTTGAACTGGGATAGAGACTATACAGCCACTTCTTGGGTTTTACGTGGATCAAATGATGGTATTAACTGGACTATTCTTGACACTAAAACCGATCAACCTAACTGGAGTGCTGGAGAACAGAGACAATACCCGGTATCCCCAGATCAGGCATATGAATACTATAAGGTAGATGTTTCTACGTCAGAGAGTGGTTCAACCAATGGTATCGGTAAAATTCAGATGTGCTATGTACCGTATGTGTATACCACAACCATAATTCCGGCAACAGAACTCCCGGCAGTCCCTGAATCTGTATCCATTCCTGATAGACTACTCGATCTTCCCTGCTCTTTAACTTGTGCAATTACTTCTGGCGGTCTGGAAATTTCCGGTGAAAAAATTGTCTTTGAAGATAACCCGGCCCTTCGTGCTCTGGCTATGGCTATGAAGATTCCTGCGGGATGGACAGTCAAAGACTTGAGCATCCTCCCTGAAAGGATGGGCTAGTCCATGCGAATTTCAATTAATTCGTTTATGGGTATGGCCCCTAGGCTTGCTGCGCAGAAGTTAAGAGCGGAGCAGGGGCAGATAGCCACTAACGTTGATCTATACGCCGGGGAACTACGGCCTATGCCTCGTCCCTCTGCGCTGGGTAAGCTTGCGGCAGGAAGCGTGAAGGCTTTGTTTCTCTATCAGGATAGGTGGCTGACATTCAATGAGAACGCGGACTTTGTTCAAGGCCCTATCTATGAGGATCATTTGAATCGGGTCTACTGCTCGTTTGAGTTTCGTGCCCCCTCCTTATTTAAGAACGACGACATGTCCGTCAACGAGGACGGCGACGATGTAGTTGCACTGAGGACATTGGGTGTCCCTGCACCTATTTCTGCTCCGTCAGTTTCTGTCGTTGGCGGTACCGGAGACGTTACTGAATCCCGCACTTACGTAATTACTTATGTAACCGACCTCGGAGAGGAGGGCGATATCTCCCCGGCTTCAACTGTGGTTGATGTTAAAATTGATTCTACCGTTTCCTTATCTGGAATATCAGTTCCTTCAGCCGATAGCTTTGTAGTAAAGAAACGAATTTACCGTTCCAATACAGGCAGCAGCGATACCAAGTTTCAGTTTGTCGCGGAGATTGATGCGGCAGCTGAATCTTATACGGACTCCATAGCTTCCAGCGATCTGGGCGAAACCCTTTCGACTGAGGGTTTTGTGCCTCCTCCGGCAGACATGCGCGGGCTTATTGCCCTTCCCGGTGGCATTATGGCCGGATTTACTGGCAAGACTGTTTGTTTTTCAGAACCGTATCATCCGTATGCATGGCCTACTAAATATCAACTGACCACCAACTACGACATTGTAGGGTTGGGTCGTATCGGTTCGGTGTTGGTGGTGCTAACCTCGGCACTTGTCTATCTGGTGCAATGCGCCGATCCGGCAACGGCCAGTATGGATAGCTTCGACGACATTGCCCCTTGTGTGAGCAAGCGCGGTATTGTGTCCAGTCGATGGGGTGTAATCTACCCGTCAACGCAGGGGCTGGTTTCTGTTACCCTGACAGGCGTTAATTTGATCACCCGCGACCTGTTCACACGTAGAGAGTGGGATAAGCTGAAACCTGAGACAATCCACGGTTACATTCACGCTGACAAGTATATCGGTTTTCATCATCCTGATTCCGGTGGCAAGGGCTTCATCGTCGATCCGGTAGAGCCTGCCGCAAGGCTGGTTGATATCTCCCTGAATGCTGTGGCCGGTTACGTGCGGCCGGAAGATGATTTGTGTCTGGCCGTACCTGGAGGGGATGGACACAAGGTTTTGTCATGGGCTCAAAACTCTATGACTCCGCATGTCATGCAATGGCGGAGTAAGGATTTTCGCACTCCTCACACGCTCAATTTTTCTACAGCCAAGGTCATGTGTGACCCTCCGGATGTTGTTACCGCCGAAGAATGGGCAGTAATCCGCGACAAGCTTATCGGGCAGGAGGGTGAAGAGATTAAAGCGAACCCCGGTGGATGTCTAAATGATGGACATCTGGGACGTTACGCCATGAACGGCAGTCGTCTTGATGTTGTGGCTGCAACGTATTCACCCCCGGCTCCGGTTGTTTTTCGCTTGTATGGTAACGGCAAACTTCGTCATGCCTGCGAAGTTGTGGACGGCTACCCATTCAGGCTCCCCGGCGGGTATTCTGCCCAGTCTTGGGAAGTGGAGGTTACCGGATCGCGTCCTGTTAAAGAAATCCATCTCGTAACCTCAGTATCGGAGCTAAGTTAATGCGACTGCCTAGTCTACCTACACTGCCAAAGATTGAGGACAGAAGTCTATATAACATCCTGACATCACTGATCGGGGTTATCCGTATACGTTTTTACGGGGGTACCACTAAGGGTGAAACCGTAGTCCTGCATAAAGAATTACCGGGAGCCGTCGCGTCTATGGAGTCCGGTTTTACTGGGGTCTTAAACCCTATTGTGGAAGTTCGTCTGACTGATGGCGTTCTGGAAACGAGAACGACTGCTGTAAGCATCGAGAAGGGACGGATTGTTAATGTTCAAGAAAATGAGTGGGGTGCGTAATGGGCTTTGATGGGACAGCTAGTGGACATGGTGCCAGTAGCATGGGGAATGCCGGCAGTGGTGGACCTGGTGGATTCAGCAGCAGCAATCCCGGCGGTATGACTGCTCACGAAGCAGGAGTTCGCGGAGGCTATAAGGATGCTACAGGGACGCCGGGATCTGGTGGTTTCGGCGGTGGCAATGCAGGCTCGATCAGTGTTCATGACGCCGCCGGAAATCTTACCAGCACTTACGACAATAAAGGAAACCTCACTGGCATCTACGACAAAGCGGGGAATCTTGTGGGTAAGCCCACAGGAATAGGCAATGGCATGATGACCACTACCGCAGGATGGCAGCATGCGCCGGGTAATATTGGGAATCCGTATGGCATAGGCGATCCGCGCAATACGAATTACGGCGGATATCTGTCGGGCAAGAGGGGAATACAGCAGCGGGCCTATACGGGCTGGAATGATATCCGGACTGGGCTCATGTCTAACATGCAAAATATGGGGCTACCTCATACGCAACAAGATGCCTACTTATCCGCCTTTGATGCGGGAAATCTTGATTCCATTCCTGATTCGCTCATGGGTACCAATGCAAGACAGGGAGCACTGTCTGCGCTTGAAACAATGAATGGTCCGGTGATGTCAGCACTGGGGCTGACTCAGACACCGGCAGAGGCAATCAACGACCTCGCCCGAGATCTGACCTTTTCCGAAGACGGCACGATGGGGCTTAAGCCGGGCGGTGTTTTCTCCAGAGTTTTCGGGGGCAGAGCCGGATACTCAACCCCTATCCAAGCCGGGATGGGGGTTGGCGGCATGCTCACCGGTCAGGCCATGGGCGGCATCGGCGGCAAGATCACGCAGGCGTTAGGGCAGATGAGCTTGACCAGCGCTTTCGGTCCTATGTCCGCACTAAGCACGATGGGCAGCGTTTTAGACCTTGCTCAGACCGCGCAGGTCGCCGGGGTTTCCGCTCCGAATAGAAGCAATTTTTCTACAACACCTGAAGGATCCGGACAACAGTACTATCAGCAGCCGACTATGATGGCCTCGGCGGGGGCGGCACAGACGACCAGTCAGCCCAGCGCGTCAACAGCAGTTAGCTATGGTGGATTCAGCCCATACAATGGGTATGGGTATACGTTGATTTAGAAATTTGAAAATTGGTCTTTGAAAATCAAATAGCGAGTGGGTTTGATGAGAAACCGCCGGGGGAAGTAATAACTTTCCTCGGCGGATATGATATATTTTTGTAAAGTTGTTATTTAGTGTATATTGGGGTACGGGCTAAGATATTACATTTAAGAATAACAAAGGCGTGTTGTGAAGAAAAGTCTAGGCATACTGGTAATTATAGCTTTTTTCTCCTTCTTGGGGGGTGTTATAGGGAACGGCGGCTTTGTCTCTTTCAAAGCCTTGAGTCGTTTCGATTCAAAGTCGTACCTGCTGGAACTCCGTAAAGAAAAACTTTCTGACCTTTCCGAGACGACAATTGACGCGATTCAAAATAGCAACAGAGAAAGAATAATGGATATCTTCGCTGACCTTAATAAGTGGAACCAGTCGGCATTTGAAGATAAAAAAGTTTGGCTGGTAATTAGCCCCGCAGACATTAAACGTCAGATTAAATTTAAATGTGAAGATCAGGGGATAGACTCAAAATTCCTTTTAAAAAAAGCACAACGTTTGATGGTAAATAATTAAAAAGCTTGCAGGTTCTTATGAAAAAAATATTCCTCTCTATACTAGCAATATTCCTCTTAGTCACTTCCGCCTTCGCAGCCCCACAGGTAGTAACGGAAACCCATACCTACGTTCTCGGTGATAATGACTCCAAGAATGATGCCCGTTCTATGTGCTTCCTTGAAGCAAAGCGTAAGATGCTGGAGAAAGCCGGGATTCTGGTCATGGGCCATACTCAAGCTGAAAGCGGCATGCTGACCAAGGACGAGATCAACAGCTACACGGCAGCACTGATCAAGGTTGAGAGCGCCGAAGAGAAGTGGCGGTTCAACGAATCAGGCTCCATGGTCGTGATTATGACCGTGCGGGCTGTTCTGGATTATGATGATATTCAGAGGCGGCTTAATGAGATTCAAAGAGGCTCGGATAAGAAAGAAAAGAGCCCTTTCTCGGACGAGGAGTTTAAAAAAATTTACACACGGCCACTGGTTGTGGATTTTCCTGACGGGTCAACTTTGACTTTTTCTCCCGGTACTCCAGAGTCTGTAACTCAAAGAGTCTGCCGATACTACTGGGAAGTACGTAGCAAAAAATAAATCTCCAAATAAAACACCTCATCACCCCTCTCACCCGCTATTTGATTTCTCCATAACATAAACCACGGAGGAATCATGGGCTGGGATAGTCTTGGCAGCTGGGGAAGTCTCCTATCAGGAGCCGCCGATTTAGCCGGAACAGCATACGCAATGTATCAAGGTTCTCAGACTAATGACACTGCCGCACAATATTACAATGCCGCTGGCGATGCCGCAAAAGATCAAGTCGCGTTCAGCAGAGAACAGTGGGCGCGATATAAGAGTGTCTACGGACCTCTTGAAGAAGCTCAGGTGAAAGAAGCCTTGCTTGACATGGAGGCTAACCGGCCTCTTAAAGCTGCGATTCTCGACGAGACTCAACGCAACATTGAAAACTACCGTCCAATAGAAGACCAGATGATTGCCGAGGCAGGTAAATCTGGTTCAGCGTTGGGACAGGAATATGCAGCAAGGTCCAGTGCTGACATTAATCAGGCATTCGGACAGCAGAAAGCTATCAATTCACGGAACCTCGGACGGATGGGGGTGAACCCTAATTCCGGCAGATTCGCTAACACCAACAAGTCCACAAATACCGCTCAAGCCCTGGCTTTGGCCGGGGGTAAAACTTCAGCTTTCCAGCGGGGGCAGACAGAGGCTTTGAATCGTAAAGCCAATGCTCTCAATTACCGTCGAGGCTTACCTATGGTGCAAAAAGAGAACCCAAATGGAAGTGCAACGTTGAGCTCCGCTCTTAACGCGATGTCTTCAGGTGTCGCTAATACGGCGAGTCTTGCCGGAATAGCCAGCAATGCTGCTTCATCCAGCAACCAGACAGCAGGGTACTTACTAGGACAAGGAGCTCAGGCCCTTGGTAATGTAAACTGGGGCAATATTGGAAACCAGATCAGCGGCATGTTTTCATCCGGCAATTCTGGGGCAACAGGGACGACAGCATTAGCGGGACTTAACGGTACATATTCAGCAAGGTAGGAGGAGGTATGTCAGATTTTACAGGATCAGCACTTAACGGAATAGTTCAGGGCATGCGCCTACATGATCAGGATCAAAGAGTTGAGGAGCAACACGATTGGAAGAAAGATAAACATCAATGGGAAGGTGAAACTCATCAGGCTTTGAATCTCCGGCGCGACCTTGAAAATCAGGTTCTCCAACAGGGTATTAATGACGATCATGAATACCGTACAGCATTGAAAGTCAACCCCGGCACCATGAAGGCGGGGCAGGAAAACAATGCCTATGATGATGCCAAGACAGAGCGTGAACGCGAACAGGACATGGCGCTCATGGCGCGTGGCTTTTTCCAGTTTGAGAATTCCGGTGATCCTAACTTTCTTACCGGGGCTATGGGGCAGACCTTTTTAGGCAAAGGCAAAAGCTATACTCCTCAGTGGGACAGAAATAGCAACACCTTTTCCATTATCAACCGTGATGGAAAAGCGATTCTCAGCGCACAAGGCAAGACACAGGAAGAAATGATGGACAGGCTGCAGGATATGCTCATCATGGGCCTTTCCAATCCTGCAAACTATTTGAAAGCCCGCAGTGCGAGAAGGCAGGCTCTTAATCTCGAAAACGTCAAGGCTGACAATGAACGGAATAAAATCAGATGGAATCGCGACGCAGGTATTGCTCTTGAGGGCGTGAAAGGGCTGAATAAAAGAAAAGCAATTGAACTTGAGCATGGGTTAAAAGAACAAGACAAGGATGACATTATTTTGCCCACTTCCGATGGCAGGGGAGAACGGTTGACCCTTAAAGAAGCTCGTCAGCAGCTCACTGACATTAGCAAGTACCTCAAGGATAAGTCCGGAGATCAGTCTTTAGTTGCAACCTTTGCTGCTATGCAGAGTGGACAGCTTTCACCAGAAGAGGTGTTTTCATCCAATGACGGAGAAATGTTGATTGAGCGCATTGAACAGATTGCAAGTAGCAATGCCGACAGCAGAGCACGCGGATATGCGCAGCGTTTTCTTGCAATTGTTGATGAAATGTACGGAGACTCTCCTTCTACTCCTAAGGCTAATTATGAGCCTGCACTTAATCCTGCAATTGCTGGGATGCGTGGGAACTCGCAACCTCCTAGCCCGATCAAGGAAAGTTATAATCCCCAGGCAGGAAGACATAGCGCTCAATCTTGGAGAGACTACTAGGAGTCCATATGCATCAACATCCTGAAATCGCAAAATGGAACACTGACCCTGAATTTTCAGCACTTCCGGAAGAGGTGAAGGTTCAGAAAATCGGGAATTTTTTTGACCGTCAGTTGGTGGACAATGAGTTTTATTCTTTACCCAAAGCCGAACAGGTCGCAAGGCGTGGGCGGTTTGTTTCTTCCCATCTTCCTGCCGGGTCCGGTCAGTCCATCCAGCAGGCCCCGGAAGAGTCTTTTGTTGATTCGATTAAAGGCTTCTTTGATCCCGGTTTATCTGAGGAAGAAAAAGCACAATCAGCAATAGCCATCACCAACGCAGAAGACCAGAACCGCGGACCTCATGAATTTATGGGGCCTGACCGGAATGTGGTTACTGATGTTGCTTTGAACCTTACTCGTGGCGCACTTGCGGATGCCCCTGAAACTCTGCTCCGCGCCGGGCGAACACTGGGTCTTGATACTGATGATGGAATTAAAGCCGTTCAGGATTTCAGAAATATAAATTTTCAGCCGTCGTTTCAGGCTTTGAATCAGCCTTTGCGCCGAGATATGACCGAGGGAGCTGCGTCGAGTGCCGCCAGCATGGTTGCCGGTGCGCCGGGAATGGTGGCAGGGGTAATAGGCGGACCAGTGGGAATGGCCGCAGGATATGCTACCAGCGGTGGTACAATCTATGGTCTGGCTGAATATGATCAGTTTATGGAAGAAGCAGAAAAGGCCGGACTTAATCGGGAAGATGTGAGACCAGAAGCTATAGCCTCGGCTGTCGCAGAAGGCGGACTTGAAGGGGTTTCCAATTTTCTGGATATGGTTTTGATGAAAGTCGGCAAACCCATCACCAGTGCTGCTACCAATCGTTTGAAGCTGTTCGCTACAAACTACGCTAAGACCGTGGCTTCCGAAGTCCCTACAGAAATGGCACAGTCTGCATCTGAAGTAGCTCTACGGAACAAAGCAGGTTTTGAAGAGCAAAGCCCGTGGGAAGCTGCAAAGTCAGCTATTCGTCCGACGCTTTTCTCAGGTGTTGGCTTTGCCGGAGCCAGTACGCTTTCCAGAAGGCACAAGCCTATTCCTCAGGACAAGCCCACCGACTTGCTGAACGAGGGTTTGGAACCTCTGGAGGAGAAGCCTGTTCAGGCTCTTAACCTCTCCCAAGGCACAGCACGAGCCCTACCCTTGGATGCAATGCGCCAGCATTACCGACAGGAAGAGGCGAAGAATGGTCCGGCAGATAGTCCGCTAATGAATGCTATTGACGCTCAGTATGAACAGAATTCAGTGCCTTCCGCCTTACGTAGCGACATCATTGAGCGTAACCGCTTCCGTCCTTCTCCTGAGATTGAGGAGGGCATTAAAAGGGAAACCGCACTACGTGAAAACTCTCCTCTTGAAAGGTTCGACCACGCCGACACCCTTTCTGTTCAGCCGCAATCTCCAGTGGCTCCGACTCCTGTTCAAGAATCTTTTTCTTTATCTCCTCAGACAAATGAACACCTTGCGCCTACTCCCGTAGAGGAAACATTTTCATTATCTGGGCCTGAAGCTTATGTCGCTCCCGGCGAAGCCAAGGTAGTTGAAACTTCCCTTGGTCAGGCCGCACACGAAGCAGCCACTTCCCCCGTTAATAACCTCCCTGAGCCAACACAGGCCCAGAAGGAAGCCGGGAATTACAAGAAAGGTCACACCCGCATTCTGGGTATGGACATTGCCATCGAGAACCCTGCAGGTTCCGAGCGTTCCGGTAAAGATGATTCAGGCAAAGATTGGTCTGTACAGATGGACCACCATTACGGCTACATTAAGGGCACTGTTGGCAAAGACAAGGACCACCTTGACCTTTTCATCAAAGACGGAGTTGAAGCCGATCAGGTGGAGAATAAGCCCGTTTACGTGGTCGACCAGATTAATAAAGACGGTTCTTTTGATGAACATAAAATCATGGCCGGATTTGAGAACGAACAGGAAGCCCGTGCTGGCTACCTCTCCAATTATGAAGAAGGCTGGAGCGGTCTGGGTGCTATCACCGAAATGTCTCCCGAAAAGTTCAAGGGGTGGGTTAAGAACGGGAAGACAAAAAGGGCATTAGCATATAAGCGCCCATCTAAATCAGTTGGTTCCATAAATAAGCAAATCGAATCCGGCCCATACTCCCGCGAATCCCACGCCGATTTTATGGACAAACTGAATAGCGGCGAAGTGGATTCTGAAACCTTCAAGCAGAACTTCAAGAAGGTTCAGGAAGGCAAATATTCCATCCTTGCTGACTTGAGCAAGCTGACCAAGAAGAAGCTCCTGTCTATGACCGGCCTCCGCTACACCATGAGCGACAAGAAGGACACTCTTGTTCGTGCTGCATATGAAAGCATGGTCAATTCCTTTTCTCTGGGTAAGCCTATTTCTTACATGATGACCGCTGACGGTTTGAGTAAGGTTCGGGCTCTGGAAGACATAGTTAATTCTGTGACCGATGAAGATTTGAAAGCCCACGCTGAAGCTTACAGCAAACGCAGGGCCAAACAGGATGAATACATCAAGGGTAAGCAGAAAGCTTTGGATAATCCCGAGACCTATGAAGACTATGAGTTCTTTGTCCGTGTTAAAGGAGTTGAGTCCCTTACCACTGAACAACATATGCGCTGGGACGAGCTTCAAGCTGAGAAGTCTGGTAAGCAGAAGGAAGCCCAGCGAGAGCAGCAGGCTACCGTTAAAGCCGTGCAGTCTGAAAGCGTCCAGATGGAATACAAAGGGCAGACCGTTCATTCCAAGCACGGACACGATCTCTTCGTGGTTGGACTTGCTGAACGAGTAGACAAGCCTGTTTTTCAGGAACTCAAGAATAAAGCCAAGCAGCTAGGTGGTTATTATTCAATCTACCGGGCTAAAGGGGCTATCCCCGGTTTCCAGTTCAAGACCAAGGAAGCCGCTGACAAGTTTATAGGGCTGCAGGATGGCGATATTTCCAAGACCGACCTTATTGAACAGAAAGAGGATCAGTCTCAAAACAAGGCAGTCTCTAAGCTGAGGGGAATGGCTTCCTCCTTGCGTGAAAGCGCAGAGGAGAACCTTGGGCAGGAGCGCAAAACAAACACGGCGAGGAGAGCCAATCAAGCCGCATATGCTGAAGATCAGGCTCAAAAGAGTATCCAGTTCGCCCAGACCATGGAGAATCTTGCTGATGCCATTGAGTCCGGTGAAGCCAAGATGCTTTCCGGTATCAAGGCCAAGACTCATGTGGAGTTGCTTGAATCTTTAACCCGAATAGCAAAACGGCAGCACGATTCTGCCAATGATGTAAGCTATTCGCAAAGCCAGAAGACAACGGCAACCCCTGAACACATGAGTGCGGCTAAACTGCCCAGTTTGACCTTTGACCGGGGTGTCATCCTCGACATGGCAAAGGATGTTGAAACTATCCGGGGTGGTAAACGGCTTGCCTTGATGCTCAGGGCCAGAGCCAAAAGAGCGAAGCGCGTTCAAGGACGCCATGATCCCGTCTATAATTTCCGTTTGTATGATGAAAAGTTAATCCGCGATCTGGTTGCCAAGTTCAACCAGTCCGGCGATAAATATAAAGGCTGGCAGGTCCGTGACAAAGTTGCTGATCTTGACCGGCTGGCTCGCATGGGCATCACCACGGATGCCGAGCTGCGCGTTGCTCTGCGTGAATATCTCACTTACCGCGGTAAAAAGATGAAGGCTGATCCGGTCAAGGAGGCTGAACGTGCTCTTGTTGGTCGCAAGATAGACGGCTACTTCCCGACTCCCAAGCCTATTGTTGAGCGCATGCTTGAAGAAGCAGAGGTTGAACCGGGAATGGATGTGCTTGAACCCAGTGCGGGCAAGGGCAATATTGCCGACCTCATCAAGGAAGATGAGCCGGAAGCCAACCTTGAAACCATTGAACCAGTGCAGGACCTGCGCACGATTCTTGAAGCCAAAGAGCATAATCTTGTTGGCCGGAATTTTCTTGAGCATGACGGCGAATATGACCGCATCATCATGAACCCGCCTTTCGAGAAACGGCAGGACGTTGAACATGTAAGGAATGCTTACAAGTTGCTCAAGCCTGGTGGTCGGGTTGTAGCTATCATGTCTGAAGGTCCGTTCTTCGGTAAGGACAAAGTCGCTACCGACTTCAGGGAATGGCTGAATACTGTGGGCTGGTCTGAGAAATTGCCCGAAGGATCTTTCAAAAGTTCGGAACGTCCTACCGGTGTAGCAACCAGACTTGTCGTAATTGATAAGCCGGATGCTGTTTCCGGTGGCAATGCAGCCGAAACAAGCGTAAAATCCCCTGAAACAACCTCAATAGGAGCCGTTTCAGATGAGCGACACCAAGATACAGAAAGAAGACACAAACGAGTTCTGGGAGAACGCGACAGCGGAAGACGGGCTCGACCTTCTTCTGGCGATCAAGGACCAGAAGAGGGAAAAGGAACAGGATCAGAAAATCAGAACAGCAACCGAAGTACCCAAGGTTCAGCAGTAAGCGTACTCCACTCCGAAGGCGAGGACGCAGGTCATTATGAATTGCGTGAAGCTTCTGACCTTATTCCTTCCCATCAAGCGACTCAGGGATTCAAAAAACATGAAGCCTATCCTGATGATGTTCAGGAGCGGCCTTATCATTCTGATAAGAACGAGCAGATCAAGGTAAAGACCAATGCGTCACAGCTTGATCCTCGTTTTGTCGTGTCTGATAACCCTGACGCTGTAAACGGCCCTCCTATCATCACCAGTGACGGTATTGTCCTTGGCGGCAACTCCCGGACCATGAGCATCCAATATGCCTACGAGAATTATCCCGATAAAGCCGGGAGCTATGTCGACGCCCTGAAGCGTAAGGCGGAAAGCTTTGGGCTGGACTCCAGCGACGTTAATTCATTCAGACAGCCGGTGCTTGTCCGTTCCATTGATGACAGCATCAGCCGTAAGGACATGGCCCGCAAAGCCCGTTTGTATAACCAGTCACGCATGCAGGGATTGGACTCCACTGCTGAGGGTATTTCCAAGGGTCGCATGATTTCCAAGCAGTCTATGGCGACTCTGGCTCAGGCTTTGGAAGACTTCTCGACCTTGCGCTCCTATCTTGATTCGAATAGCTCACGAAAATTGATTGATTCTTTGCTTGCAGATGGGGTTCTTGAATCTACGCAAATTGGCAAGCTCTCTAAAGGCACCGGTCTGCTTAACTCTGAAGGAAAGCGTCTTGTTGAGCTGGCTGTTCGTGGGCACATCATTGATGATTTCGACACTCTCGATAGATTGCCAGATAGCATTCTGGAAAAATTGGACCGCATAGTCCCAGCTGCCTCCAAAGTCAAAAACAGAGGCGGAGACTGGGATATTACCCCCATTCTGAAAAATGCCCTGCAGCATGTAGTCAAGTTCAGAGCTTCAAAGGCTGAAACATTGGATACTTACTTTGGGCAAGCCACTCTATTTGGTGAAGATTCAAGCAAGTCCAACCCTCTTGTGCAGAGGTTGGCGCGGGCTGCTGTGTCCGCCAAGCCTACCGTTTTCAGGGGAATGTGGACCGAGTACGCCAAGAAGGCCGTGGCAGATAAAAAAGACCAAGCAGCTTTACCCGGAGCGGAGCCTGTCTCGCCTGAAGAGGCCCAGAGGGCCTTTGAAGACAAAACACGGTTTTCATTTTCCAAAAGCAATCCTGCTAAAGGTTCTACAGTTGCCGAAGTAAAAGAGGTTATTTCCAAATTGGAAACAGCCTCTGTCAATGCTGGCCGCACTGAGGTTGTGCAGTCGGTCGAAGACCTGCCTCAGCACATTCAGGATGAATTCAATGCGACCGGCGGCGGGGTACTTGAAGCTGCGTACCATGACGGGAAAACCTACATTGTCGCTGACAGCATCCCGAATTCAAAGCGGGCTGTACAACTGTGGATGCATGAACAAGGGGTCCACCATGGCTTGCGTGGCTTCTTTGGCGAGAAGGATTTGAAGCAGTTTTTGAGTAAGGTCCACCTTAGTGCAGCGAAATCCTCAATCTATAAGAACATCGTCGATCTTTATGGTTTGGATATTAATAAAGCCGAAGACCGCCAGATGGCTGCTGAGGAATACCTTGCTCATGTTGGCGAAAAGGTGGGAGCCGGTGAAGCCCTTAGTGGGCGCGAAAAAAGCATATGGCAACAGATTGTTGCTATGTTCCGTCGTTGGCTGAACCAGTTGAGCTTTTCCAAGGACGCCACACTGACCTATGCGGAGATTGAGCAGACTGTAGCTGACGTTATTTCTTGGACCGTTCACGGCCCTGCAGGACAGTTAAGTTATGATGCTGATCCGGCGGTTGCCTTCTCCAAGGATGCGACAGAAGAGCAGCTTGAAGCCGGAAGACAGCTTCAGGAGGATATAGACGAGTGGAGCCAGCAACTTGATAATTTCAGTAAAGGCAAATTCAATAGTCGTAAAGATTTACAGTTGGGCGAAACCCCAGACGTACTCAGGAAATTAGGTATTCCTGCGCGCCCTATGGTTATGGTCCAAAGCGACGTTGCCAAAGTCATGTCGGATAGAGAGGATCACGCGATACCGCTTGAATCACTCAAGCAGCTTCCGCGACAGCTTGCAGCACCTGTAATGGTTTTCAAATCCGCAACAGTGCCAGACGCTTTTGTTTTTCTCACTGAGATTAAGCTGGGAAGAAAATCCGTGATGGCAGCAGTTCATTACGACACAAAAAGCCAGCATGTTAAAGTTAACAAAGTGGCAAGCATGTATGGTAGGTGGCCCAGTTGGTACGCTCGGCAGATGGAAGAAGGGAGACTTGTTTACAGAGACAAAAAGAAAAGCCTCGCTTGGGCGAGGACGAACGGGCTACAATTGCCCAAGGTTCCGCTCAAACGAGGCAACAATAAAATAATAACTGAAAAAGATATTGTCAAGCCTGTATTGCCCGGTGATGCTCTGCGTTTCTCTCGTGGCGAAATGACTGCTCAGCAGGTAGTTGAAACAGTTAACGAACCTGAAATCCGCAACTTCCTGAATGACAAGGATTTGTCAGCCCTACAGGAGGTCGGTTCACTCCCCCATTGGATTGCAAAGCGGTTTCCTGAGTTCCAGAAAATATATGAAGTCCATTTGGGTCGCATGGAAAAACGTTCGGCTATGTTCAGTGATTCGCTGGCAGAGGTAGAGGATTTCTTTACCGGGCTTAACAAAAAAGAGCTTCAGGAAATTTCTGATATGGTCTGGAAGCTGGACGGTGAAAAGATCAAGGATATTACTGAAAGTAAGTTTGTTGTTGCCACGGACAAGGACGGTAAGAAAGTTCGCGAAAATGGACGTGCTGTCCTTGAGTCCAACCCTGAATTTTATGAGCAGTTTGAGAAATGGCTTAAAGGGCAGGGGATGTCCAAGAAAGCCGCTAAGGTTTTCCTTGCTGTGCGTAAGTCTTTGGATAGTGATTTCCTGCGGGCATATGATGCAATGCGCCAGATGTCGGATATCTCAGATTCTGATCTGGATCAGTTTAGAAAGAATATCAATCATATTCAGAACTACTTTCCGCATCACCGGTATGGACAGTATTATGTAGCCGGTTATGCCGATGATGGGAATGGTGCGCGTGTCTGCGTTTACCGGGAACATTTTGACGCACTCAACAAATTGCGTGCTAACACAATAGCTGCTGATAAAATTAAGGAATTAAAAGAAAAATATCCTGATGTTCACACTTGGGATAAGGGTAAGAATCAGCGTCTTCCTGAAGAAGTCTATGGGGTGCCCATAGATAGCAACGCCATGGAACAGGTGATAGCGAGTGCCGCTTCATCAATTGCCGATCCTGATCAGGCCGGAGATATCCGCAACAAGCTGACTCAAGCGGTTTCGGATGTACTCAAGTCTCGTGGTTGGGGTAGTCATGCCATAGGACGCAAGAATATTCCGGGACATGAAACCGAAGACATTCGCAGAGTTCTGTATGATTACAAAGCAGGGTTGACCGGCTGGCTGACAAAGATGGAGGCCAGTAAGGAAATGACCGCCGCTGTGGGCAAAATTAATGCCCGGAAGAATCCGAAGCTGTACCGGTACGCTTTGACCTATGTTCAAAATATGTTGCGTAACTCAGACAGCATTGACCGGGCCGTAGGCAACGTGAAGTCCTTAGCTTTCGCTTGGTATCTTGGCGGCAATATTAAAACCGCTGCGCTCAACCTGACACAGAACATCATCACCGGTGTTCCTCGTCTGGGTATGGAGACAAACGCAGGAAGCATTAAAATTTTTAATGCAGCTGCAAGCAGCATTGTTTCAGCAGCCTCCGGATCAAAGAATCTTACCAAGGACGAACAGCGACTGCTTGATGATATGTATAAGGAAGGCATTATAACCGAAGCTTTCCTTGACGAGATCCGGGGTGAAGTTTCCGGCATATCCGGCTCCCGGGCTTGGAACAAAACTCTTAAATGGATGGGTATGCCCATGGCAATTGCTGAACGTTTCAACCGGGCTACATTGGCTCTCGCGGCGTACCGTGTTGCTCGTGACGGACAGCTCAAGAGGCAGGAAACAAAAGACGCTCTCGGTTTAAAGGAAGGCGACAAGGCAAGCTATGACCAGAGCAAGCAATTTGCCGAGGGACTCGTTAATGATGCGCACTTTGTTTATGGCAAGGCGAATCTCCCTCAGCCGTTTCGTAGTTCTACACTCGGTAGGCTCGGTTCATCCATGTACACGTTCCGCACATTCTCCCACAACCTGCTTTCTTTGTGGGGCTGGATGCTCAGAAGTCAGGGCAAGGAGGGAGCAAAAGCTTTTGGTAAGAGTCTTTTTGCCACTGCATCCCTTGGCGGTGTAACAGCGTTGCCGTTTTACTATTCGGCTATGGCTATTACTCAAGCATTAACCGGAGATGACGACGACTGGACTGAAGAGGTTCGCAAGAAGCTTCCTGAAAGCGATATTGCGAGAGATATAGTTTGCTATGGCGTTCCTGCTATGGCCGGGATCAGTATGGGCGGTTCCCTCGGCATTGAGGTTCCGCTTGCCCGCCATATTGAACCAGGAGCAGACGCTGAATCTGTTGTCGCCGGGAACATCGGTGAAATTCTGGGCATCCCTTATGATTTGCTAATGAAGCCATCTAAAGTAGCGAAGTACAGTCGTGCAGGAGATAATTATCGAGCAGTTGAGGAAGCTGCCCCTACTGTTATTAAAAACATGATGAAGGCTTACCGGATGTACACCGAAGGTCAGACATCACTTTCAGGTAGACCAATCAATGAACCGGGTAAGATAGGCCCCCGCAAGCTTGAACTTGGTGAAGCGATTAAAAAGGGATTCGGCTTTCAACCCTTGGAGAGCACGAAGAATTGGAATAACTACCGGGCAAGATCCATATCTAGTAAGTTACGGAAAGATAAGCTTGCTAATCTCTCCAACAATCTGATCCGGGCTATTCGTGATAATGACAGAGAAAGAATGATGGATATCTTCGCTGACCTTAACAAGTGGAACAAGTCAGCATTTGAAGATAAAAAAGTTTGGCTGGTAATTAGCCCCGCAGACATTAAACGAGGGATTGCGTCCCGGGCAAAAGTTCGGGGTATGAGCAAACGAGATTTGTTTCGCATGGCCGAACAGATGAAATAAGCTTACTCAATCTTCACTCATATAATTAACAGGGGTACGGGCCACATCAGTCCGCCCCCCTATAAGAATCCTCGGTGTCAATGTTTTGCTGGGGATTCTTTATTTTGCGAGTATATGAGGTCGTCGAAATCTTCGGCGCTACGATCTATAGATTTTTTAATCCTTTCTAAAATATACGCCTCACCGCTTTTCTCCTCATCCCAGAGTTTTTCGATTACAACTTTCAATGCACAGCTTGAGCACATTAGATCCGATACACGTTTTTGATAATTTTGATCCGACATTCTCCACCTCCGTAGGAATTGAAATCTAAATTTTGAGATCCGATGTGTATTAATAATTATTTAGCGATTAATATTCTCTTTAGTAAACCGTCAATATAATTGAATATATTATAGTTATGATTGTTCGTTAAACTGGTATATTAAGGAAAACATTATGGAAGCAAACAGATATACAGCGAAGCGATCCGGGTTGGATTGGATCATCAAGGACAATAAGACGGGGGAGGTCGTGGGAACATTTCATCATAATCCGAGGATTCCGAAATTAGCAGAGAAATTAGCCAAGACTGCGGCCGGAAAATTCAATGAATTGGTGGCAGCTAAGCTGACTTATAAGCGGCGGTATGAGCAGTTGCGGTGAGTCAAAACACGGTCAAAGAAACTATTCTTTAAAATTCGGGGGTTTGTTTTGAATATGGCAAGTTTAGTCAAATGGCAGTCAAGAAACCGCATAACTACATAAAGAAAGCTAAATGTAGACCAAAGTGTATATCAAAAAAAAAAGGCTTACAACAATTAATGCTGTAAGCCTTTGAATTTACTGGTCGGGGCAGGATGATTTGAACACCCGGCATCTTGCTCCCAAAGCAAGCGCGCTACCAGACTGCGCCATGCCCCGATTTGTTTCGTGCAGAAAGAGGAAGTACTTGAATTGTATTTGGTTGGCAAGAACTAAATATAATTTTTTTTAATTTTGCCATTAATTTTTTATTTCACATTTTATTTAACCACTTAGAATAAGCCTTCAATTTTGCATCCGCAATACTTACACATGCCGTTGTTCAGGCCGGCGTTGGTCATTTCGAATCCGAATCGTTTCAGCAGTTCCTTATGACAGTCCGGGCAGAAGGTGGAGGTGTTGTCATCTCCCGGTACGTTACCGATGTAGACATATTCTAGTCCTGCTGCTTTTCCTGTTTTTCTTGCCAGTTGCAGAGCTTTCATCGGTGTGATTGGGCAGTCCTGCATTTTGTAATCCGGGTGAAATCTTGAAATATGCCACGGAACTTCCGAGCCCAGTTTATCATTTATGAAAGCGGCCATCTGTTTTAATTCTTCCGGGGAATCGTTTTTACCGGGAATGAGCAGGGTGGTTACTTCCACCCACCAGCCGTTTTTCTTCATGTGCTTTAGGTTTTCAAGTACAGGATTCAGCCTTCCCGAGCATATCTTTTTGTAGAAATCGTCATTAAACGCCTTTAAATCAATGTTTGCGGCATCAATTAGACCTGTCAGCTCCTCGATGCATTCCGGGCTTTGGAAGCCATTGGAAACCATTACGTTTTTTAGCCCTTTTCTACGCGCTAAACGGGCTGTATCCTGCATCAGCTCGAAAAAAATGGTCGGCTCGGAATAAGTGTACGATATGGATTCACAATTATGGGCGATGGCCGCTTCCACAAGAATTTCCGGGGTGACTTTTTGTCCGGTTATTTCCCTGCCTGTTTTGGGGTGCTGCGAGAGGGAAGCGTTCTGGCAGAATGTGCAGCCGAAGTTACAGCCCTGCGTGCCCAGTGAAAAAGTTTTGGTGCCGGGGAGAAAATGGTAGAGCGGCTTTTTTTCCACCGGGTCCACATTCATCGCGGCTACCAGTTCGTAGGTGCGGGTCATGAGTTGGCCGTCAACATTTTGCCGTACACCGCATTTCCCATGTTTGTTATTGTCAATTATACAGAAATGGCTGCATAGTCGACATTGTACCTGATCGTCTTTCAGTGATTTCCAGAGTCTGGCCGGATGGAGCATATTATTCCTTAGCAAATGCTATGGTTTGATTTCAGGAACGACAAAAATGGGGCCCAGCTGCTGGCTCTCATTGTCTTCGTCATCTTGTTTCGGAATGACTCTTATGGTGTTTGATTTATTGTCGGATTGAATAGTTATATGGCTTTTGTTGCCGCCTCCGGTGCCCATGCGGATGGGTTTGCGGTCCTTGGCGGTATCCTTGTTGATAAACTTTGTGCCCGCTACGGCGTTGCCGCACAGGAATACTCCCAGAATAATTAAAACCGTGAGCAAAGATTTCTTGTACATGGTATTTCTCCGTGGCATAGTATAAACTCTTATTAAGTCCTGTGCAAACTATGGACCCTTTCATTTATCATTATTAAAAAATGGGTAATGTTGTTCCTTGAACTCTTGCAGGATTCAGCATATACAGTCCGTTCTTAGAGACTGTTAGGAGAAATTATTTATGGCAAGTCGTTCTGATGCATACAAGGCCGCCGGTGTTGACATTGATGCGGCCAATGATTTTATAGGCCGCATTAAAGGTATGGTGGGTTCCACCTTCACCAAAGGTGTGGTCACCGATATTGGCGGGTTCGGCGGGCTGTTCAAGCTCGATCTTACCCAGATGGACGAGCCTGTACTGGTTTCCGGTACAGATGGTGTAGGAACCAAGCTCAAACTCGCTTTTGCCGTGGACAAGCACGATACCATCGGTATTGATCTTGTGGCTATGAGCGTAAACGACATCCTTGTTCAGGGTGCCAAGCCGCTTTTTTTCCTCGATTACTTTGCTACGGGGAAACTCGAATCCGGCGTTGCAGAAGAAGTAATCGCAGGTATTGTGGATGGATGTAAGCAGTCCGGCTGCGCGTTGCTCGGCGGTGAAACCGCGGAGATGCCCGGTTTTTACGCTGACGGTGAGTATGACCTCTCCGGTTTTTGCGTAGGAATTGTGGATAACACCAAGATCGTTGACGGTTCTTCCATCACTATCGGTGATTCCATTATCGGTCTGGAGTCTTCCGGTATTCATTCAAATGGTTATTCTCTGGTTCGTAAGATTTTTGATGAGTCCGGACTCAAGGCGGATGACCTGCTGCCCGGCACTGATCAGAAAATCGGAGAAGCTCTGCTGACCCCTACCAGAATTTATGTTGATGCGGTTCACAGCCTTTCCCGTGATATTGAAATCAAGGGGATGGTTCATGTTACCGGCGGCGGTTTCTATGATAACCTGCCCCGTATCCTGCCCAAGCAGGTTACCGCTGAAATTGATTTTAATTCATGGGAAATTTCTCCCGTTTTCAAATGGCTCAAGGAGCAGGGCGATCTGAGCTGGCCTGAAATGCTGCAGATTTTCAACTCCGGTATCGGTTACATCCTCGTTGTACCCAAAGACCGTGAAGAAGATGTGCTCAGCAGACTTTCCGGTATGAAACTTAATTCATGGAAAATCGGTAGAATCACCGCCCGTGATGGTGATTCCGAACAGGTTCAAGTTAATTTCTAGTTTTATTGCTGATAAATTTAAGGCCCTCAAACCGTTTGGTTTGAGGGCCTTTTCTTATGCTTAAGTTCCGCAGAAAGTTTGATATACCCGTTCTTCCGGTTCCGGAGGAGCCATATATTCACTGCTCTCCGGTTGTTCCAAGTAGGGATTGGCGAGAATTTTGATCAGCTTTTTGGCTGGATTGAAATCGTCTTGCTCAACCGCTGCGGTGATGGCCTGCTCTATACGGTGATTCCGGGGAATGAAAACCGGGTTGACGCGTCCCATTGTCGTTATTGCTGTCGTTGCATCTATTTTTTGCCGGGCCAGTTCTTTTTCCCAGTCATCCAGCCAGACCGTGATTTTATCCTGATCAGCAAAACGCTCCAACACCGGTTTTCGGTCATCTGATAGAGCCTTGCTGAGTCCATGGAAGGTCTGGGTGAAGTCCGCTTTGGCTTCGTGCATAATCGCCAGCAGCGCATCAAGTAGTTTGCGGCCCTGCTCATTCGCAGACAGTCCGATCTTACTGCACATTTCTGTGAAATAGTGCTGCCGGAACTCGGCCCCGAAGCCTTGCACTATTTCTTCCGCATGGGATTTTGCCTGCTCGGGATCATCATAGATCAGCGGCAACAGGCACCCGGCAAGCCCGGCAAGGTTCCACTGGGCAATAGAGGGCTGGCGTCCATAGGCATACCTGCCGTAGCTGTCAATGGAACTGAACACGGTAGCCGGATCGTATCCGTCCATGAAGGCGCAGGGACCATAATCAATGGTCTCCCCGGAAATGGTTGTATTGTCGGTATTCATGACTCCGTGGATAAAGCCTATCCGCATCCATCCTGCTACCAGTTTGGCCTGAGCCGAGCAGACTTTTCCCAGAAACGCCGCGTATGGATTTTCAGCTTCTTTCAGCTCCGGGTAATGCCTCTCAATAGCGTAATCAGCCAGAGTCCGTATCCCTTCATGATCATTGCGTGATGCAAAGTATTCAAAGGTGCCGATCCTGATGTGACTGGATGCGACCCTTGTGAAAACAGCACCGGGAAGTTCCTGTTCCCGAAAAACTTTTTCACCGCTGCTGACCATAGCTAGAGCGCGCGTAGTGGGAATGCCAAGCCGGTACATGGCCTCACTTACAATATATTCACGAATGACCGGGCCAAGGGGCGACCGTCCGTCCCCGTTGCGGGAGTATTGGGTCTGTCCGGCTCCTTTGAGCTGGATATCGTACCGCTGACCGTGGCTGTTGACGAATTCACCCAGCAGCACTGCGCGCCCGTCCCCTAGTCGGGGAACGAAATTCCCGAACTGGTGTCCGGCATATACCTGGGCCAGCGGTTGTGAACCCTGCGGGGGATTGTTCCCGGAAAACATCTGTGCCAGTTCGGAATCTGTTTCCGGCAGGGGAAAATCCATTTCCCCGGCTAGTTCCCGGTTCACCATAATGATTCGCGGGTCCTTGACCGGAGTGGGATTTATGAGCTGGTAGAATTTTTCGTCCAGCCGGGCGTAGCTGTTATCAAAGGGCATGGCTACGCTTTACTTCTGTTTCCAATTGCCGTTTGCGGTCTGGATGAACCAGCCTGAAGGTGCGCCCTGCTGCCATTTTTCGGCGAAGATGGCCTTTACCTTGCCTATTTCGCTACCGGGAATATTCATGGAGGCGGCAACTTCGGTGTAGAGCTGTTCACGGGTATTATTATCCTGTGAAATCAATCGGCGCAGGTTTGCGGTCTGCTTTATGTTTAACCCGTCTTTATTGATGATCTGAATATAGCCCTCTTTGTTGATTCCTATGTTGCCTGCATTATAGAAAGGAATCAGTTTTTTGTGGTCTGCGGCGATGCTTTTTTTCAGTCCGCGGATGGCTGAATTGGATTTATTCAGGCTTTCTATGTCTGATTTGGATACGGATTGGGCATGGGCCTCTTGCGGTGTTACGAGGGCGATAAAAATTTCAAGAGCAGACTGGTCGTCTGTATTTTTCTGATTGATATCAGTTCCGTAAACGTCCTCTACAATATCTTCAGCGGCTCGCTCCACCTTGGCTGCCGGAAAGTAGATATTTACTGTGACACAGGCCACAAAGGAAAGAAGGCTGAGTAAAGTTAAAACCTGCGCGGTTTTCTTAAGCATGATGAACTCCTGTAATGTTAATTGCCGATAACCCGTTTCAGCCTTTTGAGCATGTCGGAAAAGCTGATCAGGTTTTCGGGATTGCTGTTTACCACATTAATGCCGAATAAAGGCGGTCTTTTAATGATATACTCGATTCCGTCATCCCTGATCAAGCCTCTGATCTTGAATATGTCGGCATCGAGGGTACATTCCAGACCTAATCCGGCGTAACCGAATTCCTTGAAAAATTGTGAAAACATACCCACGCCAGCCCCGGTAAGCCCCGAACCTGTCCCGATTACCGAGAGAGTATTCACCGCCTTGAGACTGATATCGCCGGATTTACCGGAACCGGGAGTAGTCCGGGCCAGCAGGTGGAAGGCTGCGGGCTGGGCATAGGCAATAATCAGACCGGTCAGGTCCAGATCCATGCGACCGGTGATGCGGCCTATATCCAAAGCCTGACTGAGTGGCTCAAGGTCGAGATGTTTTATTTTGAAATCCGCACCGTACTGCCTAGAATCCTCGAACGGATTTTCCGCAAAAATTTCATCTATTTTCATTTCCCCTCCGTAAACTTTACCGAAAAGTTTACCCGTGGTGGAGAGGTGGTCTTTCAGCAGCCAGAATTTAAGGTCGCCGCTGATCTGTCCGTCAACAGGCAGTGATTTCGGGGAGAGCGGCAGAAGATTTATGTTTCTAGCTACAACTTTACCATTGAGGACAAAATTATCGTCAAACGGGTTGCGCATTTTCAAGCTCAAAAGCTTAAGGGTGCCTCCTTCCAGATGGATGACCGGGATAGTTCCGAATTCAATGGAATTGGAAGAAACACTGACCGGAAAATCAAAGTTTCTGACCTTGAGCTCCCCGGCGGTGATTTTTTTTATTCTGATCGTGCCGGACTGGGAATAGGGCAGTGTCTTATCCGTTTGCGGGAGGAAATTTTCATTTAGTGAAAGCACAAAGGGCAGTCCGGCGGTTATCCCTTCGAAAACTGCCTTGTCCTTGCTTACCGTGCAATTTTCAAAGTTCATTTTGCCTTTCAGATGTGTTCTCGTCCTGTTTCCGTCGAATTTGCAATGCATGGAAAATTTGCCGCTGCCGTCAAGGCCTTCAAGGGAAAAGGGATCTATTGCGAAGGTTCTGAAGGGTGTTGCCAATTCATCTGTTCTGAGCGTCGATGTACCGGAAAAATGTAGATCATCGAATATGCTTCTCAAGTCGGCGGAGGCTTTCAGGATGCCCATACCTTTCCATTCTGTGTGGGCCGTGATGTTCATATTCCCGTTGCTGTCCGGCAGCGGGAATTTAATTTCAGAAAAGAGAGGATGTGCTCCGAAATTTACATAGAAGGTTTCATAAAGAGCTTCGCCGGATTTAATATTTATGGTCAGGGCTGAGCCATTCTTTTCAAAAGGGTGGTTAATTGTAATGCTTCCGGCCATGCTGTCCACCAGCGCCATTCCATCTGGCGAGCTCGCGGACAGTGCGGAAAATTTAAGACTCAGGTCAGCTTCCGGGGAATTTTGTATATTACGCAGCGCAACATCAAGCGAGAATTGTCCTGATCTGTCCCATTTTTCAAAACCCGGTATATTTAGTTCCGCAACCCGTTCAAGCAGCGGCAGCGGGTTATCGATTCTCAGCAGGCAGTGGCCGGATTCTTTCGGGGAGTAAATTAGCGAAGCGTTAATTTCTGGTAACTGTCCGGCATTAATACGCAGTTTGCTTAAATTAACGGCGCCGGAGGCCGGATCAATAATACCGGACCCGGTTAAGGTCAGGTCCGGTGTGTTTAACCCAAGCTGGGGGATTTTAATTCCCAGTGCGCGGATATTCATCTTGATTCGCTCAAGTTTTAACAGCCCATCCGCCATATCAAAGCGTGTATCAATCGTGACCGGACCGGATTTTATCGGGCCGTCCTCATTAATATATTTACCGCTGAATCTGAATTTAGTTCCCTGCAGATGCTCGATATACCCTTTTAATTTACCGGAAATTCCGGCTTGCGGCAGATTTACGGCAAATTGCCAGCGCAGCCCGAAGCTGTTTTCCTTTGCAGAAGCAGGATGTGCGAAGATTATTGTCAGCAGCAGGAATATGCAGATGCTGAAAAAGGTAAAGCGGCTGTTCATCTGCTGATTATACACGTGGGGAGGCTTACTGAAAAGCAGGACCGTCCAAAAGAAAAAAGGAAGATCTGACCATCGCAGTCAAATCTTCCCTGCTTAGGCAGAACAGAATTAAACATTAGTGCATGACCGGGCTTGCGAAGATAAATAATTATCGTCAAAAGCGGGCTACAAAGCTAATTCTTGTTTCCGTCACCCAGATAAGGATTAAAGTATCCGAAGTTCACCCACGGGCACTCATGTTTTATCCGTTTGCGGAAGTTTATAAAGCCCATACCCGGTCCGAATTCATAGGGTTCCATTAGCTCCATGTACAGGTCGGGATCGATATTCAGGTTGCGGAGCTGAATGAAATCGAATTTGGTTTTTTTCGCCACTTCAACGAGCGCGCTTACTTCGAATTCCGTATCGCTGATACCGGGAAAGTAAAGATAGTTGAGCGAAACGTGCAGCCCAAGTTCCTTGGCTTTGGCGATGGTCGCCATTACGTCATCGAATTTGTAACCCTTGGGTCGGTAGTAGGTATTGTAAACAGGTTCACGCAGACTGTTCAGGCTGACCCGGATAGAGTTGAGACCCGCAGCGGCAAGCGGTTCCATTGATTCGGTTATGGAGCCGTTGGTGTTGATGTTTACCGTACCAATACCGCCTTCAGCACGATATTTACGGATTGCTTCAGCGAGCAGCACATGTTCGGTAAGGGGTTCTCCTTCACAGCCCTGTCCGAATGAAAAGACGGGTTTGCGTTCACGTTTGGCGTGGTAATGCATAACTTCGGTGATTTCTTCAGCTGTGGGCGTAAATTTGATACGTTCCTGCGGTGAGGGAAAACCGGAGTCTTCCGGCTGTTCGGAAATGCAACCGATACAGCGGGCGTTGCAGGTACGGGCCGTGGGAAGAGGTGCTTCAAAACGGCCGAGTGCGAGATTTTTCGCAGCTGGGCAGCCGTAGGTCAGGGCACAGCCGCAAAGATGACGAACCAGCCTGTTTTCAGGCAATTCTTTCATCATGCGATTGGCACCGGCATCAATCTTCTTATTCGGTATTCTGGTGAAAACCTGCCGTTTATCTTCATCCACCTTTTTTGCGGTAACCCAGAACTTACCGTTGGCATAGCCCACTGCGCCGTATGAAAACATGGGCAGTACCGGTGCGTCTTCTGTGTTTCCATAGGCGGCAAGACCGGTCAGGGTGTGGCCCGGACAGGGGAACGCAGTGACGGCGGTTCCTTCCACCTCTACTACTTCTCCGCTTTCAGGGTCCAGTCCAATAGGAAAGCGTCCGGGGAGGAGGAAAAATTCGCTGTCCGGGGGCAGGGGGATATATTCTTCCGGTTTGGGCTGGAACAGTTCATCGCCCCGGCGGCACATCATTTCAAGTTCAGGGTGGTCATATATCTGTCCGTCTTCATCAGCGAATACGAGCAACGGACGTGGTTTCTTTTTGGCTGCCATTAAATCCGGTCCTGTTTTTTGATTTATGGTTTGGGAATGGTTGTGATCAGGGTAGTACCCTTTTCTTCGGACGTTGTGAATGAAATATCTCCGCCTGAAGCGTCAGCGATTAGCCGGGCGCTGTAGGTGCCCAGACCGGTCCCGTGCTTTTTGCCGAAGGTGGCGTAGCGGTCAAAGAAAGTATCACGGATGCTGACCGGGATTTCTCCCCTGTTATGGATTTTGGTCGTGATGAAGCGTTGATCCTCGCTGATACTGATCGTTATGGCTGAGTTTTCCGGGGCAGCCTCTGCAGCATTTTTCAGCAGGTTGGAGAACATGGTGATAATCAGTGAAGCTTCACCGTAGCAGACTATTGAACTTTCTTCCTGAACAGGTTCCCCGTCAAATAGGCAGATAACTTCAAGATTCTTGTCGTCCACCAGTTGATTCAAGTCGCCGATAGCGGCGCTAATGGCATTATAGAGATTGAATGGGTGGGCGTCAGCTTTGAGTGATCCGGTTTCAAGCCGTATCAGGGTCAGGGATGTATCTATCTGGCGGATCATGCGTTCACTGGTTTTACGGACGATTTCCGCCAGTGATTGAAATTCATCCGTAAGCCCGGCTTCGGTCTCTAGAATACGTGACATTCCGACGATATTTGCTGTGGGAGAGCGCAGATCGTGTCTTGCGATTCGTTCCATCTCTTCGCGCAGCTGCAACTGCTGGCGCTGTTCGGTTATATCGATGGCCAGCACCATAAACACAGAAGGAGCTACCTGATCTACAGTTAAGTCCCAGAAGCGGTCATAGGCTGTGATCGATTTCAGTGAATGGAGGTTGTATGCCTCGATATCGCTGAAAAGATCCCGGCGCACCTCATCTGAAAGTGAGGAAAGAAACGGCGGGGCCTGCTCGTATTCAAAAGCCGGAAGCTGATCATGTGCGGCCTTGTTGGCAAGTATTGTTTCCTGCGTTCTGGTACTTACCAGCAGGGCAGGAAAGGGCAGACTTTGCAGGATCAGTTTGTAAAGCCTTGCGTCCTCTTCGTTAATTTTTTGGCGGATATGCCGACCTTGAAATTCATGGATAAAGCCGAGCAGTTTCTCCGGAGTTGCAGAAGAGGGCAGGAAAGATACATTCTGGAAGTCGAAAAGAGGTTTGAATGATTCCGGCCTGTCTGTATCAATGATGAACAGGGCCGGGGCTTCGCTGTTTACTTCACGGATGCTCGAAAAAGTTTGCACTGTGTCTTCCTGTTCAGCCATGATGGTCAGGTCCGGCTGGCGGCTGGCATAGGTGAACAGGGTTTCTTTAGGAGATAGGGTAATAGATACCTCATGCCCGAGGTCGTGCAAGGCCGGGATAAGGGTATGGATCAGCGGATTTTTACCGGTGATCAGAATGTTCAGTTTTGCGTGCTCATCACTGTGGCGTGTGTGAGGCATGTCTGCTCCTGTTTGCACTTTGGCGGCAGGTCGTTGCTCAGGCTGTTCCGGGAATCTGAAAGAAGCTGTTCGCCCAGCGAGTCGCTTCGTAGTAGCTTTTGGAAACTTGTATCGGGTCAAGCTGAAGTTCCCCTAAGAGTATTTCCAGATTATCCCACTCTCCTGATTCAAAAAAAGTGGTTAGTTCCAGATACCTGCTGTATACATTTTCTTCATCGCAGAGGGCGGCTTTGACCTCGGCTTCAAGCGGCAGGTATCCGGTCAATTCTTTCATGGGCAGGTCGAACATTGCTTCAAGCAGCGAAAAGAGACCCAGCAGAAACATCGAATCCGGCGCTATGTCTTTGTCTGATCTCTCGGCTACAAGCTGTAAAAATTTTGCCCGCTGAGTGGCAAGTTGCGGAAGCTCCCGGCTTTTCCCTTCCGGATTCAGGTCTGTGAGCAGGATAACCCGCAGCCAGTTTTTGAGCATCTTCCATCCTGCTAGAACCAAGGCCTGCTTGATGGACGTAATCTTTTGAGAGAATCCGAAGGTAGGGGAGTTGAGCAGGGTCAGTAGTCTGAAACTGATTGAAACATCATTTTGCAAAGCCTCGGCCATGACCTGAAAATCAGGAGAAGGGTCTTCGATAAGCTTAAGCAGTTTGAGCTTTACAATTTCACCTGAACGCAGTTTCCTGCCGTTCACATTTTCCGGCCTTTTAAAGTAAAAACCTTGAAATAAGCTGAAGCCAAGCTTTCTGGCTAATTGGTATTGCTCAGTAGTTTCTACGCGTTTGGCGATAAGCTCGGTCTCGTATTGACCGCACATTTGGCAGATCTTTTCCAGCTTAGCTTCGCTTGAGGAAAGAAAGTCCACGATAATCGCATCGGCGTAAGCAATTAAAAATTCGCCCTGCGGTCTGGCCTCAAAATCATCAATGGCAATACAGAAACCGTCTTTGGATAATTCCTTCAACGCCTTGATAAGGTTGGGGGTGGGCGGTGTCGTCTCCGGTATCTGGACAACTGTCTTTCTGGCAGGCAGGGAGTATGGAACTTTGTCCATAATTGCTTTGTGGGAAAAATTGACTACGATTTTTACATTGTCAGGGATATTTTCCCCAGGGGCGGCACAAAGATCTGCCGCTACCATCAATGTCGCCTTGTAACTGTCTGAAATGTCAGCGCTGGTGGCTTCATGGCTGTTACGAAAAAGCAGCTCGTAGCCCCACAAGGATTGGTCTGCCTTTAAAATAGGCTGACGGGCGAAGAATATTTTGTCGTAAAGTGGTTCTCTGCCGGACATATTATTTTTACCTGCATACATTTGTTTCTTAACTATATTGTTTTGAAATGAATATCCAGAACTTCGCGATAATTAGAAGCGATATCATTTGTATGCAGAAAATAAAAAAGGCGGAACCGCAAAAAGCGGTTCCGCCTGAATGGTCTTGCGAAAAAACTCGCAGTACTTTCTTAACGCTTGGAGTACTGGAATTTAGCACGTGCGCCGGGCTGACCGTATTTTTTACGCTCTTTCTTACGAGCGTCACGAGTCAGGAGGCCTGCACGTTTGAGGATAGGACGAAGTTCAGGATCAACTTCAAGCAGTGCACGGGAGATACCGTGTCTTACTGCCTGTGCCTGACCTGCCACACCGCCACCGTCAGCGTTGACTTTGATGTCGAACTTGCCGAGGTTTTTGGTAAGTTTCAGGGGCTGCTGAACGATCATCTGCAGGGTTTTACGAGGAAAGTAATCTTCGTAAGGTTTACCGTTAACGGTGATTGCACCGGTTCCCTCATAAAGGCGGGTACGGGCAACAGCGTTTTTTCTTCTGCCAGTAGCGTAATTGAAATCTTTACTCATTTTATTGCTCCACCCTTAATTAGAATTCCAGTACTTTGGGCTGCTGCGCAGTGTGAGGATGATCAGTACCAGCGTAAACTTTCAGCTTTTTGATCATTTCTCTGCCGAGGCTGCTCTTAGGAAGCATGCCGCGAACTGCGGTCTCGATGACTACTTCAGGATTTTTTTCCAGCATAACCCGGAGGGTTCTGGATTTCAGACCACCGGGGTGGTTTGTGTGCTTGTAGTAGTACTTTTTGTCCATCTTGGCGCCGGTCACTTTGATTTTGTCTGCGTTAAGCACGACAACGAAATCGCCGGTATCAACATGAGGAGTAAACATTGCTTTGTCTTTTCCTCTGAGTTTGTTGGCGATCTGGGTAGCAAGGCGACCGAGTACCATATCTTCTGCATCAACTACGAACCATTCGCGGCTGATGTCTTCTTCTTTAGGAATATATGTCTTCATTAGAAATGCTCCTTACATGAAATCTGGGAAGGGGCTTTATACAAGCATTAACTGTCGGATGTCAAGCTTAAAAGTAGCCCTTTTTTACAGATTATGACTCTGCAACCAGTTTCTTGAGGGTTGCGAATGCTTTTTCAATTCCAGCGGGGTTGGTTCCACCGGCCTGCGCCATATCGGGCCTGCCGCCACCACCACCGCCTACCTCAGCTGCAACGGGTTTGATTAATGCGCCGGCCTTGAATCTATCGTGCAAGTCCTTGGTCACGGCGATAATCAGGGAAACTTTACCGTCATCAACCTGTGCGGCAAGGCAGAAGATACCGGAATCCATCTTGGATTTTAAGGCATCAGCCTGATCACGCAGGGCTTTGACATTGGTAACTTCGAGCTTGGCTGCGAGCAGTTTGACTCCGCCAATCTCTTCTACGGAACTCATGAGGTCCGCACCTGCACCGGAAGCCAATTTTGACTGAAGCTTGTCATTGGCCCGGGTCAGTTCCTTCACCTGAGACTGCAAAGCCGCGATTCTTGCGGTCAGCTGTCCCGGTGCTGCTTTGAGCATTGCGGAAGATTTTGCTACTTCAGCGCGCTGCTCCTGCAGAAATTTAAGAGAATTCCATCCGGTAGCGGCTTCGATGCGGCGGATACCCGCAGCTACGCCGGATTCGGACAGAATCATAAATGTTCCGGCTTCACCGGTCGCTTTGAGATGTGTTCCACCGCAAAGCTCCATGGATTCTCCCGGAATTTCAACTACTCTGACTACATCACCGTATTTTTCGCCGAACAATGCGGTGGCGCCTTTTTTGACAGCCTCGTCATTGCTCATCTCCTGTACGACAACGGGAGTGTCGCCCAGTATAGCACGGTTTACCTCATTTTCAACCTGACTGATTTCTTCGGTCGTCATGGCCGCAATGTGGGTGAAGTCAAAACGCAGTCTGTCAGGTCCCACCAGTGACCCGGACTGCTTTACGTGGTCTCCCAGAACATTTTTAAGAGCTGCGTGCAGCAGGTGTGTAACTGTGTGGTTACGCTCTGTTGCGGCTCTTGTTTCCTGGGAAACCTCAAGCTTGGCTTCCTGATCAATGAGCAGTTCGCCTTCACTTACGAAAATTTTAGATGCGGTAAGACCGGCGGAAGCCTTAACTGTTTCCAGCACTTCAGCATTACCTGTCATGGTTCCGACAGCTCCGGTGTCGCCCATCTGACCGCCTGATTCTCCGTAGAAAGGAGTAGCAGCTGTGATTATCCAGCCTCCCTGTCCCTGAGTCATGCGTTCAAGATGCTGCCCTTCTTCCGAAAGCAGATTAACAATACGTGATTCAGTGGACAGCTCGGAATACCCGGTGAAGCTGTTCTTGAGACCGGCTTCCAGAACCTGACGGAAAATAGCGCCGGAATTCTTTTCTCCGGAACCTTTCCACGCGGCCTTGGCGCGGTCTTTCTGTTCTTTCATCGCAGCATTAAAGCCGTCTTCATCAACCTGAAACCCCTGTTTTTCAGCAACATCATTGATAATGTCCAGCGGAAAACCAAAAGTATCATAGAGTTTGAAAGCGGTTTCACCGGTGATGACTTTTTCGCCCGCTTTGCCCAGTGCTTCCATTTCTTCTTCAAGGATGATCAGCCCTTTGTCTAGAGTCTGGCTGAAACGTTCTTCTTCTTCCTTGACCATGCGGGCCATGAAATCTTTGTTGCTCAGCAGTTCCGGGAACTGACCGCTCATCTGCTCAACAACCATACCGGTAGTTTCGTGCAGGAAAGGATCGGTCAGGCCGAGCAGGCGGCCAAAACGGAATGCGCGGCGGATTAAGCGGCGCAGCACGTAACCACGTCCTTCATTAGAAGGTAGGATCTGATCAGTGATCAGAAAAGCAATGGAGCGGGAATGGTCGGCGATAACCTGAAGAGCTGTATCGATTTCAGGGTCATCTTTATATTTAACGCCAGCTTTTTTGGCTACAGCCTGAATCATGGGCTGAAAAATATCGGTTTCGAAGTTGGACTGTACGCCCTGACAAACAGCAGTAATGCGCTCAAGGCCCATGCCTGTATCAATGGAGGGGCGCGGAAGCGGGACGCGGTTGCCTTCTTCGTCCTGGTCGTATTGCATGAACACGAGGTTCCAGATCTCAAGGTAGCGGTCACAATCACATTTGCCGATACCGCAGTTGGGGCCGCAGCTCATGTCCTCGCCCTGATCTATGTGTACTTCGGAGCAGGGACCGCAGGGGCCGGTGTCGCCCATGGACCAGAAGTTTTCTTTCTCACCGAGACGGTAAATACGTTCAGCGGGAAAGTTAACAGCTTTTTGCCACAGTTCATCCGCTTCATCGTCATCAGTATAAATGGTGACGTAAAGTTTATCTTTGGGGAGATTCAGTTCTTCAGTCAGGAATTTCCAGCAAAATTTAATGGCGTCTTCTTTGAAGTAGTCGCCAAAAGAAAAGTTTCCGAGCATTTCAAAGAAGGTGTGGTGACGAGCTGTACGGCCTACATTTTCAAGGTCGTTGTGCTTGCCGCCGACGCGCAGACATTTCTGGGAAGTTGTCGCCCGTACATAATCCCTTTTTTCCTGACCGAGGAAAGTGTTCTTGAACTGCACCATCCCTGCATTGGTAAAAAGCAGGGTCGGGTCGTCCTTGGGAACAAGGGAAGAGCTGTGTACGATTTTATGACCGTTCTTCTCGAAATACTTAAGGAATTTTTCTCTGATTTCACTGGCCTTCATGGCTGTCTCCGTAATAACTATAGCACCGAAAAGAGGTATTTCAATCCGGTTTTATTTCTGGTTCCCCGCCGAAGCGGGGTACCTTAAAAACTAAGTTGGGCCAACAGGCTTTACTCTGCCGGACCTTGTTCGTCAACCTTATCGTCTACATTCGCGTCGGGGTCCTCTTTGACGCCGAGGTGAATGAGCAGTTTATCTTCAATCTGCTGCCGCAGTTCCGGTGTTTCAAGAAGGAACTGACGTACGTTTTCCTTACCCTGTCCTAAACGTTCAGAGCCAAAAGCATACCATGCACCGGATTTGTCCACGACGCCGTGGTCAACTCCAAGGTCGAGCAGTTCTCCCTCGCGGGACATGCCTGTTCCGTAGAGAATATCCACCAGCGCTTCACGGAAGGGCGGCGCAACTTTGTTCTTAATAACCTTAATTCTTGTTCTGGAGCCGAAAACTTCATCCTTATCTTTAAGGGTCTGGATTCTACGGATATCCAAGCGTACTGAGGCGTAGAATTTCAGGGCGTTACCGCCGGAAGTTGTTTCGGGGCTGCCGTATCCTGTCATACCGATTTTCATACGTATCTGGTTGATGAAAAGTACGACAGCTTTGGATTTGTGGATGGTTCCGGTCAGTTTTCTAAGGGCATGTGACATAAGTCTTGCCTGTCCGCCGACCTGGGTTTCACCCATGTTTCCTTCAAGCTCGGCCTGAGGAATGAGTGCTGCAACGGAGTCAATGATCACAATATCGATGGCTCCTGAGCGTACCAGCAGGTCGGTAATCTCCAGAGCCTGTTCGCCGTAGTCCGGCTGGGAAATGAGCAGTTCGTCAGTGTTTACGCCAAGTCTTTTGGCGTATTTTACATCAAGGGCGTGCTCTGCATCAACAAATGCAGCTGTTCCGCCTGCTTTCTGGCATTCTGCGATAACATGCAGGGCAAGTGTTGTTTTACCGGAAGATTCCGGGCCGTATACCTCAGTGATTCTGCCCTTAGGGATGCCGCCGATGCCCAGAGCCATATCAAGGCTGATGGACCCGGTGGGAATCACTGGAATATTATGCGCTGCATCGGAATCAAGGCGCATGATTGAACCCTTACCAAACTTACGTTCAATGGTAGTCAGGGCTGTGCTTAAGGCCGCCTTGCGGAGTTCTTCGGGATTTACATTCTTTTTGCTCATTTTTTCTCCATATGGGTTGGACGTTCAACGTATCCTGTTCTTGCTTATTGTCACATGTACAAGGGGTACGGGGGCGGTTGTTCGTCCTTCTGCCTGCATGAACCGAATTTTCGACACAAGAGGCAAGTGATTTCCATATCAAACACATTCTGATTTTGCAATGGAAATGGACGTTCGGATTTTGTTGCGGTTTTTATGAAATGAGGTTACAGCCGCCCCATGAATAAACAATATGACGCTTTGGCCCTGTTTTCCGGGGGTCTCGACAGTATACTGGCCTGCAAGGTCATCCAAGATCAGGGGTTGAAAGTCTTAGGTCTGCATTTTATCACGCCTTTTTTCGGTAATCCCGAAAAGATTGATCACTGGCAGAAAATTTACGGTGTGGAAATCATTCCTGTAGACATCAGTGAAAAATATATTCAGATGATGATGGATGTGCCCGAACACGGTATGGGAAAGCTGGTCAATCCTTGTGTTGACTGTAAAATTATGATGATCAGCCATGCCAAAACCTTAATGAAAGAGTACGGGGCTAAATTTATCATTTCCGGTGAAGTTACCGGGCAGCGGCCGATGTCACAGCGTCCGCCTGTCCTTAATGCCATCCGCAACAGCTCCGGTACTGAAGATATACTTCTCCGTCCGCTCTGTGCACGTTCACAGCCCGAAAGCGCCGCGGAAAAGTCCGGTCTTGTCGACCGTGAAAAATTACCAAATATTTTTGGTCGCGGCCGTAAGGTTCAGCTACAGATGGCCAAAGAGTACGGTTTTTCAGAAATTCCCACTCCTGCCGGCGGTTGCAAGCTCACCGAGCAGGAGAATGCTGCCCGCTATTTCCCGCTTCTGCGGCGTCTTAATGAAGCGGACGTTAATTCTTTTCAACTCGCAATTACAGGACGGCAGTTCTGGGCCGGAAACAAGATGCTGGTTATCGGGCGCAATCAGAAGGACAATGAGCGCATTGAAGACCTTTATGAAGCGGATGATTATCTCTTTGAGGTTAGCGGCTTTCCCGGTCCGCTCAGCATCGGACGAGCCTATTGCGGTGATGAATGGACGCAGCAGGAAGTTCTCGACGCAGCAGCCATGACCGCTTCATTCTCGCCCAAGGCAGTTAAGTCCGGTGAGGAAATTCACGTGGCCGTTATCGGGCCTGAAGGGGAAATGGTTGTAAAGATTATGCCCAGTCGTGAGACTCCTTTTGCCCACCCCACACTTGACGGCCTGAAAGAATGGAAAAAAGAACGCGCAGAGGCAAAAAAGGCGTAAGAATCCTGAACTAGTTAACTGAAGCGTACCTTTTCGGCGAGGAAAAGCCTGTCGGAAATGCTTTAGTATTGAATCGCGACCTGTTATTATGTGCCGGATTTTAGGCAATAATTGAAACACGTCCGAAGTTTCATATCAAAAGCGCGTAGCGCATCAAAATTAAGGGATTTAAATGCTTTCCAATGTATTGTTCTTTGTTCTGAGTATCTTTCTGTTATGGTTCGGTGCCGACTGGATTGTAGAATCTGCTTCAAAGATTGCAAAGAAATACAAGGTGTCAGATCTGGTTATCGGATTGACAATTGTGGCTTTCGGTACATCCGCGCCTGAATTTTTGGTTACGGCCACTGCCGCATTCAAGGGACTTTCCGATATTTCCCTCTCGAATGTTGTGGGCTCCAATATTTTTAATCTGGGGTTCATTCTGGGCTTGATGGCCTTGATCAAGCCCCTGCCGACCAACAGGTCTTTGGCTTTGCGTGATGCACCGCTACTGCTGGCAACCACTGCCCTCATTCTGGGGCTGGCCTATTTTGATATGCTGGACCGTTCCGCCGGGATTATGCTGTTGTGTATCCTTGGCGGCTACATCGGCTACCTGATGGTTCATTCAAAAAGGGCGGCCGGCGCCATGGCCGGTATTGTGCCGGAAGTGGAAGATGATGACGGGACTGAATTGAGTGGCAAGGATTGGCTCAAATTACTGGTCGGATTCGTGGGTATCGCTTTGGGCGGGGAATTTATGGTTGATTCAGCCTCGGAGATTGCACGTCATTTCGGCGTTTCCAACTGGGTGATAGGTATGACTATCGTCGCGGCCGGAACTTCTCTGCCGGAGCTGGTTACCTGCCTTGCCGCTTCGCTGAAAGGTCGCAATGAAATGTTGCTCGGTAACCTGATTGGGAGTGACTTTTTTAATTTCGCTGGTGTTCTAGGTCTGACCTGCCTGATGCGGCCTCTGGAAGTTTCTCCGGACGCATTGCCAGGATTGACCGTACTGGTAGGAATGGTCGGGCTGGTGCTTGTTTTTATCCGAACAGGCTGGAAAGTCAGCAGACTGGAAGGTGCGATCCTCGTACTACTGAGCATAGGGCGATGGGTATTTGATTTTATGGGCTAGAATTTTTTTATACAAACCCCAAAAAAAAGACCGGCGGAGTAACTCTGCCGGTCTTTTTTTATTCATGCCAAGTCTTGATTATTTGGCAACCATAACGCTGGTTGCTTTAATCATGGCTTTGATATCATCACCTTTTTTAAGTCCCATTCTTTCAACGGAATTTTTAGTGATGATAGATACTACTTCCACTCCCGGAGCAACTTCAATTACAACCTCGGCATTAACCATGCCAACAGTGATTTCTTTGATTTTTCCGGGGATAAGATTTCTTGCGCTAAGTTCCATTATAATCTCCTTTTTTTTATTTTCATGCAAATTGAACCTTTTAAAAAGATACGTCAAGTTAGTAAATAATAATATTAACTTTATTTCACCAATATTATTGGCGCTGAAAGAGGTTCCATAATCCCTCGCATTTCATTTTTATATAACGTATGGGTATACTGAGAAAAGTTAATTCGTCAGGAATAAGGAGTTACTCATGTCGCAGAGTTCAAGCGGTGCTTTCAGACATCCCAAGCCATTTTATCTACTCTTCTCCGTGGAAATGTGGGAACGGTTCGGTTATTACGGGATGCAGGCCCTTCTGGTCTTATTTATGGTCAAGAAGCTGGGGTTCGATGATAATCTGGCGGACCAGACCTTTAGCGCTTTTGCCGCGCTTGTTTATGCATTTATCTGCGCAGGTGGATATATCGGGGATAAAATTCTCGGTAATCGCCGGACCATGTTTTTGGGGGCTGCTGTGCTGGCTGCCGGATACGGACTGCTGGGATTCGACTGCGAAAGGTTTCTTTATCCGGCACTGGGAATCATCATTGCCGGGAACGGATTGTTTAAGGCCAACCCCTCGGCGCTGGTTTCCAAGCTTTATGAAAAAGGCGACTCGCAGGTGGACGGCGCTTTTACTCTCTATTACATGGCGATTAATGTCGGTTCGTTTGCGGCTATGTCTCTTTGTCCCATCATTCAAAAACATTATGGCTGGGATGCCGGATTTTTTACCTGCTTTATCGGTATGGGCATAGCCATAATCAACTTCATTGTTTTTCGTTCCATTCTTGATCCCATCGGTTCAGATCCTGATTTTGAACCGCTGAATATTAAAAAACTGTTACTGACCGTGATCGGGACCGCAGGCATTGCCGGTATTTCAGCTTTACTGCTGGTTCATCTAACTCTTGCCCATGAAATTCTTTACGGCGCTCTTGTGGTTGTTGCCGTTCTTTATGTGCGTGAAATTATGCGCGCCGAGCCTCACGAAAAGGCCAATCTCATCATCTGCTTGATTCTTATGGCCGAAGCGATTGTTTTCTTCGCCCTTTATCAGCAGATGCCCACTTCTCTTAATCTTTTCGCTGCCCGCAATGTAAATCCTTATATCTTCGGCATTCCGGTGGAAGCGGCTTCTTTTCAGGCTTTGAATCCGTTTTGGGTCATGGTCCTGAGTCCCGTACTGGCCGTTCTTTATGCCCGTCTGGATCGCGGCGGCAGGGATCTTTCACTTCCCGGTAAATTTGCGCTGGGCATGATGATGTGCTGCGCTGCATTCATGACGCTTGCGTTTGTTGCCAAATATCATGCCGATGCAAACGGTTTTGTTTCCGGTAACTGGCTGGTGTTGAGTTATGGCTTTCAAAGCCTCGGCGAGTTGCTGGTCAGCGGACTCGGTCTGGCGATGGTGGCTCGTTTGACCCCGGAACGCTCCATGGGGTTCATGATGGGGGCATGGTTTATGTTTCAGTCGGTGGCAATGGTTATCGGCGGAGAGATAGCCACCATGGCGAGTGTTCCCGAACACGGGGTGACTGCTATGCAGTCTTTGCAAATTTATGATTCACTGTTCTTAAAAATCGGTACTGCAACCGGAGCTATCGGTCTGGTTATGACCGCATTTGTGCCGGTGCTGAAAAAGTATATACGCGACTAGTTTTGTAATAATTATCTATGTCAAACAGGGAAACAGGCGGTGAATCAGGCAGTATTCCAATTGCCTGATTCTTTGATGTGTCAGGCGGGCGGGAGGCCTGCCTGAATGTATCGTCAATTGTAAAATCCACCGAAAGTCCTTGCCTGTTGGGCTTAAGCTGTTTATTTATACTTTTGAAGTAAGTGAAAATGCGGATGGAAAATGTCCGCTCTTAAAAAAGATTCCAAGGAGACTAATTATGAGTAGGTTTGGTGCAGCCGGTTCCGTTAGTGCGAGACCGGAAGTCCTTAATGCTTTTATGCGCGGTATTTACAGCTGGATGAGTGCAGGATTACTGGCAACCGCTGCCGTGGCATGGGTGACTCTTTCCTCCCCGGCGGTTATGAATCTGGTCTTGGCCCAGAATCCCGAAACCGGAATGATCTCCCCGACCATGCTTTTCTGGGTTGCGGCAATCGGTGAAATTGGTCTGGTCTTCTATTTGAGCTTGCGTATTTCCAAACTTTCAGCAAGTGCCGCTACCGGGCTGTTTATGGCTTACAGTGCGCTTAACGGACTGACTCTCTCCACCATTCTGGTCGCTTATACCACGGCTTCCATTTTTCAGACTTTTCTCGTTACCGCGGGAATGTTCGGAGCCATGTCCCTGTACGGTCTGACTACCAGAAAAGACCTGACCGGCATGGGATCATTTATGATGATGGGCCTTTTCGGTATCCTCATCGCCATGGTGGTGAACTTCTTCATGCACAGTTCTGCTATGACATTCGCCATTTCCGTACTCGGCGTATTCATCTTTGCAGGTCTGACTGCTTACGATTCTCAGAAGCTCAAGGATATGGGCGAGTATATCCCCGCTGACGATGAAACCGCTGTAAGACGCGGCACCATACTCGGTGCGCTCACTTTGTACCTTGATTTCATCAACATGTTTATTTTCCTGCTTCGCCTCATGGGTAACCGCGAGTAGTTACAGCAGCTTGTACATTTACAGGCACGCTTAAACTCCGTAGGGTTTAAGCGTGCCTTTTTTAATGTCTTTTATTTAGGAGAATGTCCTTGTCGCTTTTGTTCAAGGTCCAGAAAATTTTAAGACCGATTCTTTTGCCTGTTTCAAAAGGATATGGGGCTGCGATGGCCCGTCGGGAGCGAAAGTATGTCCATGGCGAATACGAAAGGTTCAGACCTGCGTGCCCGTGTATTTCCGTGGGTAATATCGGCTCAGGGGGCAGCGGTAAAACTCCGCTGGCGGACTGGCTGCTCAAGTGGGCGGAGCGGGAAGGGCTGAAGACTGTTCTGCTGACCCGTGGTTACGGTGCCAAGCCTGCCCGGCTTCCTTATCCGGTAAATGGATTCAGCCCGGTTGATGAGGCCGGGGACGAACCGCTTATGCTGGCTAACGCAAATCCGCAGGCTAAAATAATTGTCGATCCTGTCCGTAAACGGTCCGGGGCTTGGGCAATGGGAGAATTCAAGCCCGATCTGATGCTGCTGGATGACGGATTTCAGCATATGGCCGTGGAGCGCGATCTGGATTTTGTCTTGCTCACTCCCGATGATTTTACTTCGGGCTGGAATCAGGTAATACCCTGCGGAACATGGCGCGAGAGTGTGCTGGGAATGCAACGGGCGGATGTTTTCTTCGTGAAGAGTGGCCCGCGGGCTTTTACGCAGATGCGTTCATTGATAAAACAGAGGCTGGCGGAATTCGGCAGACCCGTATTTCAATTTGAGCTTTGCGCCAAGGGTCTTAAGCTGCTTGGCGGTGGCGAACGGCTTGGATTCGGCAGTGACAAATACCTGCTTTTTGCCGGTATCGGCAAACCTGAGATTCTTCGTGAAGACGCTGTGGAATATATGGGCCGCAAACCTGAAGAATTTATGATTTTCAAGGATCACCACGCATACACAGCGCAGGACGTGGAACTGATCCGTAAAAAAGCGGCGGCAATGGGAGTTAAGAAAATTATATGTACTCCCAAGGACGCTATTAAACTGACAAAACTTGGGTGTGAAGATTTCTACGTAATTGACTTGGAAGTGGAATTTACAGAATCAATATTTTTTGACCGGACAGAAGAAGCTCCCTTCAATAGCTGGTGGAATAAACAAATATTAACTGACGCATACAGCAAATAAAACGTACCCTCCTTTACGTTTAAACGGCCTGAAAAAAGAGAATGTATTAATAATCCGGAAGGCCGCCGGAACAGACTCCAATAATTTAAAAGCGCTACAGCGCATGATATAATCAGGAATTAAAATGGGAAAAAAGAGAAAAGCTAAGAATCCCGGTATGATTAAGCCTCACGAGGCTATGAATGTATTTAAGAAAAGTCGTAACCCCTTATCACTTGGGGATTTAGAAAAAAGGCTCGGCCTGACCAAAAGGCACCGTAAATTTGTTAAGAATATACTGAAAGATCTTGTCCGTGACGGTAAAATCATCAAAATCGGCAGTGTTTACGATTTGGTTGAAAAGATGAATATGGTTACCGGAAAATTGCAGGTTCAACGCTCCGGCGCTGCATTTTTGCTACCGGACGATCAGAATCGTAAGGATATCTACATCCACACCAAAAATTTGAGCGATGCATGGCACGGTGACCGTGTAGCCGTGGCAATTACCGGTTCCCACTGGGGAGGCAAGCGCGAAGAGGGACGTGTGGTCCGGGTTCTCGAACGCGGCAAACAGGTCTTTCCCGTCCGTGTCATAAGGCCCTCGGGAGCAACGGCTCTACTGTGTCATCCTACTGATCCAAAGCTGGATTTCGGCATAGTTGTCGAGCCTGGCGAAGCCGTGAAAGGCGGTCCTGCTCAGGATCAAAACGGCGAGGAAATCTATCCGGCTGAACAGATTGATGCGGAAGTGGATTACACACGTATTTCGAAAGGGGATATCCTGCTGGTTGCCCCCGGCGAGCAGATTAATCCATCACTCTGGGAAGGGCGTATTCTAAAAGTGCTCGGTGAAGAAGATGACGTCACCGTGCAGGAATCCATCGTCAAAGCCAATCACGGCATCTCTACGGCTTTTCCTCCCAAGGTATTGGCTGTGGCTGAGGCTTTGCCTGATGAACCGGGTGAAGATGATTTTGCCGAGCGCGAAGATATGCGCGGCATTCCTTTTGTGACTATCGATGGCGAAACTGCGAAAGATTTTGATGACGCCGTATTTGTTGAAAAGACTGATGACGGTTATCGACTGCGAGTGGCTATCGCTGATGTCAGCCATTACGTTGCCATGCAGTCTCCTCTGGACCGTGAGGCCCTGAAGCGAGGTAACTCCTACTATTTCCCCAAGTCTGTGGAACCGATGTTTCCGGAAGCTCTCAGTAACGGGCTGTGCAGCCTGAATCCCGATGTAAATCGTCTGGCAATGACCGCTACCATCGAGTTTGACAAAAGCGGTGCTCCGGTCCGTTCCTCTTTTGCTCCCGCGGTTATCCGCAGTCACGCGCGGCTTACTTATACTCAAGTCTATAAGGGCGTAATCCTCGGTGAGAAGGAAGAACAGCAAAGTTTTGGCGATTTTCTGCCCATGCTTCAGCTGTGTGAAGAACTGGCTCGCAAGATTAATACGCGACGTAAGGATCGCGGCAGTCTGGAATTCGATCTGCCGGAGCCGGAAATTATTTTCAATTCTCAGGGGCGTACTGTTGATATTCGCCCGCGAAGCCGTAATTTTGCGCATCAGATCGTTGAGGAGTTCATGATTGCGGCTAACGAAGCGGTGGCTGAATTCCTGACAGAAAAAGAGCTGGGCTGCCTGTATCGTGTCCATCCCGGTCCGGATTCTGAAAAACTTACCAATCTTTTTAAAGTATTGCGTAAGATAGGAATCAGCAAGCAGATCCCGGACCCGGTCACTCCGCAGACCCTGCAGGCTGTTATCAAGGACTCCGAAGGTTCGGATCAGGAATATCTGGTCAGCAGGCTATTGCTGCGCTCCATGAAGCAGGCCAAATATGGACCGGTAAATGAGGGCCATTTCGGACTTGCATCGGAATGCTATTGCCATTTTACCTCACCGATCAGGCGCTATGCTGATTTGGTGGTGCATCGTCTGCTTAAGGTTGCGCTGGGTGATGAGCATCAGGCTATTCCCGGTCATAAACAGCTTGGCCGTATCGGTGATTCCATCAGTGGAACAGAACGGGTCGCCATGGAAGCGGAACGCGAAATCCTTAAACGGCTGACCATTATTTTCCTTAAGGATAAGATAGGCGAAGAGTTTCACGGGGTTATATCCTCCATTGCTGAATTTGGCTTCTGGGTCGAATTTCAGGAGGTTATGGCTGAGGGTATGGTACGTCTTGCTTCGCTGGAGGATGATTATTATACTTTCTGGGCAGACCGGCAGATGATTGTCGGCGAGCGCACCGGGAATGCTTTCCGCTTAGGGCAGAAAATTACCGTTCGGCTGGAATCGGTCAGTCTGGAAATGCTGGAAGCCAATCTTTCTCTTGTCTCCGGAGCGGAAGATTATAAGAAGTTCGTATAAAAAATAAACCCCGCTCAATCTATGATAGAGCGGGGTCTTTTTAGCTATGGGCGGTTCAAACTTAGCTGGTGGCAATTTTTTCAATGCGGCGAGCTATTTTGCAAAAGAGTGTGAGTTCACACACTTTTTCATCAATTTCACAGACATAAATATTTTCACATTCTGCTATAGCGTTTAGTGATTCGTATACCTTGACCAGATTTTCCGGGCTAATTCTTCCACAGAGATCAACGATCATATCTTTTAGATCTGCCGGAGCATCGTCAAGCAAAGACAGCTGGACTCCGGCGTCACCGAAATCAAAGTCAAAATGCTCTACGTACTCAGCGGCTAGATTTTTAATAATCAGGTCATTACTCATTCATCTCTCCACTATTCCACCAATTAGCTACATACTTACTACAAACGTATATTTTTTGAAAGAGTTCTCTGTTTATAAAAATAGTTGCAGTATCGGATTATGAATGTTAAGTATAGATGAACTTTTTAGTTAAACAGTTGTTAATTTGAGGTGCCGATGCAAACTAAAGATTTTGATTCCTTTTTTGAAAGACTGAAAGAATATACGGATATTGCAACACAGGCTCAACTGGCGCGGGAACTGGGCGTCGGCAGAGCTGCAGTCTCTTTGGTTAAAAAGAAGGGAGCTGTTCCTCCACGCTGGATTCTTGAACTTTCAGTGCGATATAATTTAGATTCAACTTGGCTTGAATCAGGTGTTGGCTCGCCTCGTGCTGAAGTCAGCGCTGCCGAATTTGCTGATGAATTCGCCCGTATTCCGAAGGTGGCGGCACGACTTTCCGCAGGTGGAGGGTCCTTTGAAACAGGGGGCGAAATAGAAGGGTTTTACGCATTCCGCAAGGATTGGATCGGCAGTAAAGGTAACCCTATTGATATGGTTTTGATGGAAGTTTACGGCAACAGTATGGAGCCTGAATTGAAGGAAGGGGATATTGTTTTGCTGGATCAGTCCCGTAAGGATATTCTCGCCGGAGGAATATACGCTGTGGGAGTAGAGGATACTGTCATGGTTAAAAGGGTTGAAAAGAGACCCGGCCAGGTTGTTCTGCATAGTGACAACAAGGATTATGCCCCGATTCACCTTGGTGGAGATGAACTTGAGAATGTGCGGGTTCTGGGGCAGGTTGTCTGGGTTTCACGTGAATACCATTAGGTCCATACAACATGTGTTTTTCTTGGCCTCCTCTTTGGGAGGCTTTTTTTTGGTGTTTTATTGGACGGTTAGTAAGTTTTAGTAAACTAAAAGTGGTATATTTGTGTACATATGTTTATTTAAGATTGACATAGGTGTTTTGTTGTGATTAATTGAAGTCGTCACATGGCAAGGGAACGTCTCATCGGCGGTAATTTTGTCCACCTAAGAACACGGAGCAGGAGTCAGTCATGCAGGAAAGATTTTGCAAATGCGGTAACCGGGTAATGGTCCAATACCACAGCAAAAAAGATGCAGCATGGTTTACCCGTTTCTGGGTGATGGGAAACACTTTCGGCAAGACCATCCGGGTCTGTCCGGTTTGCGGTTCCCCTCTTGATATCAACAGTCTCAACTAAATAGTTAATCATTTTTACCTGCGCATTTTTGCAAACAGAAACGCGGAAGCTTTTAAGGCGATAGTTTTTCGCATGAATATTTTTCTAAATTTCCGTGGGCTTCTCCCCTGTTGCCTGCGCGAAAAAGCACCATCTCATCACACACTTAATTCATCTCTCATCATCATGGCAGGCTGTCTTCCGGGCAGTCTGCCATACCCCCCTGATCCTGTATGTGGAATTGATATCCGTAAGAGGAGTTCTTTTTTGTTTATGCGGGATCAGCCCTCTAGGAGGGCTATACCGGCTGGACCGCAGGCGGGCGGACTGATAAAGGGTTTGTTGTTAATTCTTTTAAGCCTGATTTTGCGGAGGACCGGATGGGTAAATGGATTGTTGATTTTCAAGGGCGTAACCACTCCACAGCAATTAAGCTGAATTTCCTGTGGCAGCAGGATAATATTTTCATCATGGATAATCACCGGGCGGCATTATGGTGCTGGCTTGATGTATTGAAAAAAAGTGAATCAGTTAACCTCTTCCATGTTGACCGTCATTTTGATGCTCTGTTTTCCGCTAAGGATTATGCTCATTTCCCGCATGATGATTTTGAGGGTTTTGGGATAAAGGAATATCTTGAATTCGGTTATGATAATGATTTTTTTGCCGTAACGCCTTTGTTCCGCTGGGATAACTATCTGGGTCTATTTATTGAAAAGTATGGCGAGAAGATAGGTGAATGGGCTTTTGCTACCCATGGCAAAGGTTCGGCTCCCCGGAATATAGGTTTCGCGGCCTATGAACCGTGGGAATTGCCCGCCGCTCTGAATAAATTGGAGGGGAATTGGATATTCAACCTTGATCTTGACTATTTCTTCGGCCGTATGGCCGATAATAAAATGGGGCGTTTATTTACCGATGCTTACATAAATGATTGGGGAAATGAACTTCGCAAGGCTTATGATACAGGGACAATTAAAGTTCTGACCATTAGCCTCAGTCCGGAATGCGCTGCCGGGTGGGCGGGGGCTGAAGCCGCGCTCGCCGCATTCAATGAGGGACTGGGAATCAGTTTTACCCTACCTGAATAGAGTTTTTGTAAAAACCGGTTTTCCATAATGGAGACCGGTTTTTTTGTAACAACGGTTAGTCCCTGTTCCATACTTTGAATTTGTGATTGGCAAAGAAGTCGGTATATAGCTCTTCGGCTTTTTCTTTAAACTTTTCGTCATGCATTATCAGTACGCTTAGAGCTTCGTATTTAAAATAAGCCACTACATCTTCCCAATCTATTTCTTCTTTATTATTCTTAAATCTAAACCCTTGAAGGCCGGGTTCCACAAGTTTTTGAGTCATGGGATCATCAACGCCGGCCGTCTTAAAAAAATCACAAATTTCATTTTTTACATTTTCTGGCCAGTCTGTTTCGCCAAGGGGAATGAGGTCCTGAAATTTATTTTCCTGTCCTTTTTTTAAGATATACATATTAAACTCCGTATTTTTCCATATTGTTATATTTATTATGGAATAAAAGTAATTCTTTTTCAAGAAAATCCGGTCAGATAAAATGAAAATCAACTGCAATCAAGATCATGTCGGCATACTGACTGGTAAATGTAACCACTTCGCCATGAAGCCTGCTGCTATGATGTGTAGATCTATCTCCATAGACACTTCTCCCATTCTGAGGAAAATGTACCAGCCTCTTCCCAGCTGTTCCCCCCGGTCCTTCCTGACACCCGGCCGGGGGGAAATCAGGGGGAATTAAAGTTATCGCCTGCAATATCTTCCATTATTAAATTTATTCTTTGACCCGCAAAAATCTTCCTATGATCTGACCTGTCGCCGGAGCTTTACGTGCGTCGTCAAATTCAGTCTTAAGGAAAGTCAGCGCTGAGCAGTCCTGTGAAAATACGAGCGTTCTGATCTGAGAATTTCCGCCTTTTCCATAATCGATGATGTCTGTAATGTAGAGAGTATTTCCGGAAACAGTTACGGACCTGTTGACCTCATTTTTGTCAAGTTTCCATTTATATTGCACGTAATCTTTATTGGCTGGGATGATATAATTATCGTAGTGGCTGCCGTCTGTTTTCTCGCCTGTTGCGATGTGAAGCGTAGCTTCTGCTGTAACCATGTTGTTCTTATAGTGTACGGTCACCCGGCCTTTGAAGGTTCCTGCAAACCGGGAATTATTCATTCTTGCGGTTTCTTGCGTATTAGTCTTTTGAGGGGCGGGGGCTTTTGTTTCTTCGGCTTCAAAAATTCCGTAGCGCGGACGTTTGAGATCTCTAAGGTTATTCATATCCTGCGCCAAACCGGCGGAGCAGGTTATGAATGTCAGGAGCATTGCGATAAAAAAAATCTTCATATGTGTGACTCCGTTGTTTTGCTAGAGATATTTGCTGGTCCAGTGTATTGTATCGGCATATTTATCAGGAGGAAAATGATTATGGTCAGGTTTGCTTTTATCTCTTTGCTGTTCGCTTTGGTCTTTTTTGTATCTGTACCCTATCTTCATGCTGAAATGAAGATTACCCTTAAAGACGGAAAGGTTCTTAATATTCCTGTCTCTGAAAATGAGGTGGAATCAATCCAATATGCTGAGCCGGATGAACCGGAAGAAGTTTTTCCGGAAAAAGCTATCCGGGTCCAAAGTGCTAAGTACGGAAATGTCAGCTTCGAACTGGAAGGACAGTTGGGGTATAAACAGTATTTCTGCAATGCCAAAGAGGCGCTGGTAAAAAAATGTGACGGTAAAAATAAATGCCGGGCTGTTGTCGGCAATTCCTTCTGTGGTGATCCCTATCCAGGAAAAGGTAAATATTTATATGTTGAATACACATGCGGACAGAAACTCAAACGGGCAAAAAAATCTCAGACTGAGATAATGATATTGAGCTGTCCGTGATCTGGCTTTGAATTATCCGGTAGGCCCGTTTTTTGCTTTCATCAGCTGAAGTGAAAAATATTCCTGCTGGAGGTTAGCGTATGCGGAATACTTTGGCACTGGGCCTCGTACTGCTCAGTGGCATGCTGCTTTTAAATTCAGGGCTTGAGGTCTACCGTTGCTTTGTTCCCAATAAAATAGAAGAACCGCGACCGGTCCGGCTTGTCCGGATAGAAGGAAAAAATTGTCCCCTTTATTTTCCACAGGGGCAGTAGGAAAATCACCCCCCTTCCTGTAAATCAGGCAGGGGGGTGTTTTTTATGAATTCGTTAAAATCATGCAGAAAACCGGATTTCTCCCGGTTGACCATCAGGTGGAGTTTAAAGGTGTAAAGAGGCTTATCAAGCATCTTGAACTCATTCATTACATGTCCTGATCTTTTTACCAGTCCGGGTAGGGTGCTTTTATTGCAAATCGCCGCATCTACCCTTTTTTTTAGCAGGAGTTCCAGCATCTGGCTGGTTGAGTAGACAGCGTGCCGGTTAAGCTGTCCTTTTTTAAAATACTCATCCAGCGGTCCGTAAGAATTACCATGCAGAACTGCAATGGTTCTTCCTGTCAGAGAGAGCAGATCCGATTTTGTAAGTGGAGAATTTTTGCGTACCAGCAGATAGTCTCCTACCGTCCATAAGGGTAGTGAGTTTCTGTATTTTGAGTTTATTTCATCACAGAGGAACATAGGTGAACTCAGAGCAAAAGCGTCTGCTTTTCCGGTCGCGAGTATTTTGCCGATTCTTGCTCTTGGCAAACACTTATATTCAAGGTCGTATTCTGGGTGCTGGGCCTGAAATTTATCCAGCATATCGATAAATAACCCATGCATACTTTTTGAGGGTTCCTTTTTACTCGTTACAATGTAAAAGGGTGGGAACTTGTATCCGAATATTATTTTTACATGCTGGCAGGACGCAGAGCCCGCATAACTGAATGTAGGCGTCAGCAGGAAAAATACAATTGATATTATAAAAGTTTTTATCGGTGATATGGACATATCTTTTTTGAATATGGGTTTATAGTTTAAAACTGGTTTGGGAGATGATGAGTAGATGTATCCTTTATTGAAGTTTTTTTCAGCTTGTTTTTTGTTTCTCGCTGTTTTGGTGACAGGATATTTTTTCATAAAATGGTTTACTGCGCCGCTTTTTCATATCGGAAGTCTGGAGCAGGGGCAGGTTCTGAGGTTTAATGACACAGATTTGCTGCCGGAATTTGAAAATGAAGAGTTGCGAGTGCTCAGTTATAATCTGGGATTTGCCGCCGGACCGGTTCAGATTACTTTGGCCGATGATCATCCGGAATCTTTCTATACTTCCAATCTAGATAAATTTATTGAGCTGGTCAGGGCAAAAAAGGCTAACATTCTGCTTTTGCAGGAGGTGGATCTTGATTCAAAACGCTCTTGGTACATGAATCAGCTTGATTACATCATGCAGGAGCTGGGTTGGGGATATGCAGCTCCGGTGGTGGACTGGGATATGTTTTTTCCTTTTAGAAAAGAACGCAAAATAACCAAAGCCACCGTGGTTATATCCAAATTTCCTATGGTCAGTAATGAGTACACACTGACTTCCTGTAAGCCTAATTTTGAAAATATGCTCCTGAATCTGTTTTACTATCCGCTGCTTTGGAAATCCACAATGCAGCGGGTAGGGCTGAAGGTAAACGGTAAAATTCTGGATATCTATAATGTCCATCTGTGTGTCTGGAATAGAGCGGCCCGTGTGGCACAGGCAGAATTTCTGACTGAATGGATAAATAGGGAGAGTGCCGGCAATAATTATCTCATCGGCGGGGACTTCAATTTTCAGGCTTATATCCGGGGCACGCCAGTTCCAAATGATGATTTAAAGAAGATACCGTTTATAAAAGGATTTCGGGAGCGTTTGAAAGGTTGCGGTGAGATCCTGAGCAACTTCAATAGTTCGGCTGAGGAGCTTCATAAAAATTATACATTTGCAGAACGCAAACATCGCTACGACTTTCTCTTTTATTCCCAAGGACTGCATCGTGATGGGGGTGAAGTCGTTAGGACCATTGACTCCTCTGATCATTTTCCGGTGTTCGGACGATTTAAAATTGCGGAATAAATAGTGCTGATAAGTAGAATAATGCAATTGAATAGGAGTAACCTATCTGTAGGGCTAAAAAAATGCTATAAGAACAAACAGTAAAAAAAAGTTGCGTTATGTTCGGTTCATGTCACGAAACTTGGGGGACGTGATGAAGATAAATAAAAGTTCTTTTGCCGTAGTTAGTCTGGTTTTATTTTTTGCGTATTACGTTCTTATTATTCCGCAGGCCGAGGCAAAAGATATTTTTATTGTTCACAGCTATGCTTTGGATAATATCTGCGGCGACCCGCAACATCAGGGAGTTTTGGAAAGTCTGGCCAAGGCCGGATTTGTGGAAGGGGATAACCTTACGGTGTACAAATACGCTATGGATACCAAGAAGGTGAACAATACCCCGGAATTGATCGCTCAACAGGCTGAGATTGTCCTTGAAAAAGTGAAAGCGCAGCATCCTGATGTTCTGGTTCTGCTGGATGACAATGCATTCCGGACCGTGGGGCTAAGGCTTGTGGATACGGATATCAATATTGTCTTTTGCGGCTTGAACGGGCAGCCCGAAGATTATGACCGCAAGGTAAAGTGGATGACTTCGAAGAGCCGTCCGGGTCACAATATTACCGGAGTATATGAGAAACTTCATTTTATTGAAGCGTGTCTGGTTCAGCAGAAGATTATTCCTGACCTCAAAAAAATTTTGGTGATCGGAGACGAATCTCCCACCGGAAAGGCCATTCTGAAGCAGATTAATAAAGAGCTGGAAGAGTCCGAGTTAGGTCCGGGCCTTGAGATAGAAATACGCATAGCCCCCAGTTGGGAAGAGTATAAAAAAATACTGGGTCAGGCCTGCTCCGATTCATCAATCGGGACAATTTATCCCTCGGCAACTTTACTTAAAGACAGCAAATCCGGAGCACATTCTACCTCGGAGATTGTTGAATGGACCGTAGCCCATTGCCGAACTCCGGGAATTCCCTTGAATTACTCCTTTGCCCGGCTTGGAATGCTGGGAGGTGTAGGAGTTGATTTTATCGCTATGGGCAGGCAGGCAGGGAAAATGGTAGCGCAAATAATGAAAGGGACGTCCCCCGGTGATATCCCTATCGAAGAAGCCGAGCGTTATGCTTTGGTTTTCAATCTTAGAAGGGCCCGTGAACTGGGAATGGAAATTCCGATTGATATACTTATGGCTGCTGACGTTGTTTACAAATAGAAGATATCCTTTTCGCTGCGATGAAGAATAAAATTTCTTATAAATTGTCCTCGCTGGTGGCTGCCGCAATTTGCGGTATGGCCCTTGTTGCTGCTCTGGCTATGGGCGGCGTATTTTCCTACAGCTATTTTAATACCCTTAAGGATGAGTTCCATAACCGGGTAAGCGCTGAAGGGCAGGAAGTCAGTCTTGAACTGTACAGCTTTCTGCATCGGGCCATGGCCCGCCTTGGCGAGCTCAGCAAGGATAACTCCATCCGTGTAGCTACGATGATGGGAGTGGACTATCCTCTTTCCGAAAAACTTTCCGAGTATGACCAGTCTCCGCTGGGCCTTGATTTTTATGTCATGCGTAAGGATGACGGCAGGATTTTCGATTCTTCCGGAAAGATGTTCTATAAATCTTATGTACTTGCTGCGCTTCTCGACCCTCCTCACCGTTGTTCATTCTGCAGGAAAGATGATGGCGGATTTATAACTGTTTTTTCGCTACCTATCCGCAGCCGCTCAAAGATTGTGGGAAGCGCCGCCTGTCTGGTTGATTTCTCCCGGTCGGAGGTGAAATCCACAATACAGAATTCTGAAATGAGCAGAATGGTGCTTTTTGAGAAAGGAAAGGCTTATGATCTCCTTACCGGAGCCCCCCTGCCTTTTGAGCTTGATGAAGAAGTCGCAAATGGGGATCTTATAAACGTCACCCTGAATAACGACCAGCACGGGGTTCTCTATCGCAGTTCTCTGGTTCCTGGATTGTCTTATTTTGTATCTAATGACAGTCTTGACGAGTCCTTGCAGCATACATTTTGGTTGCTGTTTCCTCTTTTCGGCGCGGTAATCGGGCTATGTCTCATGGTTTCTCTTTACCTCAGCAGTATCCTGACCCGTCCGTTAAGCGAAATGACTGATTCCGCGGAAGAGATTTCCAATGGCCGGGAAGAGGATCTCCCTGACCGTAAGAGTATGATCACTGAGATCAACGCCTTGGGGGGAGCTCTCGCTTCCATGCTGGAAAGCCTGCGTAAAAACAGAGGGTTGGAACAGTATCAATTCTTTTTTGATAACGTTGATGATCTCGTCTGCATTACCGATATTGATGGCTTTTTTCTAAAGGTCAACAGCCGTGGAACGGATTTTCTGGGCTACGGGTATGATGAGTTTTTGAAAAAAACAATTTTTGAAATTATGCCTCCTTATGAGCGCGATAGTTTGCGGTGCATCCTGAACAGTATCTTTACCGACGAAGGAGCCATGCAATTTGAATGTCCGGTAATTGCCAAATCCGGGGAGATTGTGCACACGGATGTTAGGTCTCGGAGGATTGCTTACGAGGGACAAAATGTTTTGCTGAGCGTTGTCCGTGATGTTACTGACCGTAAGCGTGATGAAGAAGAGCTCCAGCGTTATGCCGCCGAGATTCTGAAGGCCAAGGAGGTGGAAGAGAGAAATTCCGCCCATATGGCAGAGACTCTGAAAAAGCTGGAAGAGGCCATGGCCCGTGCGGAAGTGGCCAACCGCACCAAAAGTGAATTTCTAGCCCAGATGAGTCATGAAATTCGTACCCCCATGAACTCTATTCTGGGCATGGCTGATATGCTTTCAGATACTCCACTTACTGCTGAACAGAAGAGTTATGTATCTATTTTCAGCGATTCAGGTAGAGCCCTGATGAATCTTATCAATGATATTCTGGATATTTCAAAGATTGAATCCGGTAAGCTGCTTCTTGAAAATACGGTATTTAATATTGATGATCTAGTTGATGAGGTCGCAGGCATCATGTCAGTAAGTGCATGGAAAAAGAGACTTGTTTTTGCCTGCCATGTGGACCCTCTTTGTCCCGAACAATTCAAAGGTGATCCAACCAGAATCAAACAGATTCTGGTCAACCTGCTCAGCAATGCGATAAAATTCACCGATACCGGCAGTGTGACGCTGGCTATTTCAAGTCGGTCCGGTTCGGCGGATAAGGCAACACTGCACATGGTTGTCAGTGACAGTGGAATAGGTATTTCCGAGGAGAAGCTGAAAGTAATTTTTGATAATTTTGTACAGGCGGACTCCTCGACTACCCGCAAGTACGGCGGAACCGGGCTTGGGCTATCAATTACCAGAAATCTGGTGGAGATGATGGGCGGTAATATTACCGTGCATAATTTAACCTCCGGCGGGGCAGAATTCAGGGCCGATATTCAAGTCGGGCAAGTTTCTTTACCGGAAGAGGGTAGCGCAGCTGTCAGAACTGCTGTGCAGGAGCGTGAAATTCTGGTCATTGATGAGCATGATCTGGTCGGAAACTATATCTGTAAGTGCCTCACTCAATGGGGAGCAAAATGTATGCATTCCGGTGATTTGAATTTCGCCTGCGTGCAAAATAAGTCCTGCCGGAGCAATGCCGAGCTGATAATTGTTTCTGACAGACTGGGAGAAGAGGACGGACTTAGCGAAGTTGAGGCTATTAAAGCCAGATTGAATTGCAAAAATCCAGTACTCTGCACTATGTCATCTTCGCCCGGGGTGAGCAGTAACCGGCCTGAAATTAATTATCTTTTCGGGGTTAAAGGCAGTATGGGCTGGCCTGTAACCCGCGGCGGACTGAGGCGAGCAATGCTCGAAATCTATGGCATTAGCGTTAACCGGCCGATAGAAAAGGAAAGTTTTGTCGAACTGAATCCGCTGCGTCTACTTATTGCCGATGATTCGGAAAACAACCGCACGCTTTTTGACTTTTTCCTCAAGGATACACCTTTCAGGCTCTGGTATGCCAGCGACGGTGAAGAGGCTGTGCAGATTTACCGTGAAAATAATTTTGACCTTGTACTGATGGATATCCAAATGCCCGTTAAAGACGGACTTGATGCTACTCGGGAGATCAGGGCTTACGAGCTGGAAAACGGTTATCCTTCCACCCCGGTGATAGCTCTTTCCGCCAGCAGCCGGGAGGAAGATAAGAAAAGATGCCTCGAGGCCGGGTGCAACGGATTCATGAGTAAACCGATCAAAAAAATTGTCCTGATAAAAGGCATCCTCAAGTACGGTTCTTAATTATATTTTATTTTTTGCGGAGCCAGTTTCCCAGTGCTTCCTGCAGCGCGGACGCGGCCAGATGGGCGCAATGGGTTTTGTCTTTCGGCAGTCCTCCCAGTTTCTCAAGTATGTTCTCCCCACCTATTTCGGAAGCCCGGTCAATAGTTTTACCGCTGCATAGTTCACAGGCCATATCGCCGCTGACTATGCTGGGACCACATCCGGTTGTGAAGAATGATGCCTCGGTAATGGTCTCGTTTTCCACTTTGAGGAATATTTTAATTAAATCACCGCAGGTCCCCTTCATTTCTCCTACAGAATCAGGATTATCCATGAGTTTTGCGTAGGTGGGGTTATGCCAGCGTGAAGTCTCTCCCCCGAACATATCGTGGGCTGCGTCATTGCATTGCTGCTGAATATCGGAAAGAATATTGTCCAGATCATCAACCATAAAAAACTCCTTGTTTGAATAGGCGAATTGAGGTTGGCTCATGCAGGAATAAAATGCAATAATCTTTTAGCATTTTTTTGTCCTTCCGATATTAATATTGTAATTATACAGGATTTATTGTTGAATAGAAGGAAGTCGGATTTTTTATAATGGAATTAAGACAACTCAGATATTTTATTGCCGTAGCCGAAGAGTTACATTTCGGCAGGGCGGCCCGCAGGGTCCACATAGCCCAGCCTCCTTTCTCACAGCAGATCAAGGGACTGGAAGAGGAGATTGGCGCACGTCTGCTGGAGCGTAACAGCCGAAAGGTGCGGCTGACCAATGAGGGCAGATATTTTTACAAGCAGGCCATGGATATCGTGGCGCATGCTGAAGAGGCGGTGGCGACAGCAGGACGAATGGCCAAAGGTGAATATGGCAATGTCCGGGTGGGATTTCTTGAAATCGCCATGGACAGCCTTCTGCCCGAGGCGGTGCGTTCATTCAGCCACCGTTATCCCGGAGTCTCAGTGCGTTTAAGTCAGTTCGGGGCTGCCATCCAGCTGGAAAAAATTCATTCGGGTGAACTTGATGTGGGATTTTGCACTGTGTATCTTAATGCGATGGAGGGGCTTTCCTCGGTTAAACTGTTTTCAAAAAAACATGTTCTCGCCGTGCCGGAAGATCATATCTTTACCGCAAAAAAAAGCGTATCATTGCAGGATATCGCAAGTGAGAACCTGCTTATGTTCCCCCGGACCGGGCAGCCGGATCTTTATGATTCCATTATGGAGGCATTTACCTCCAGGGGGCTGGTCCCGAATGTCCGGCAGGAAATATCCGGCCTTTCCGGGGCGTCAGCCCTGATCTCTTCCGGCATGGGAGTTGCCTTTCTTCCAGACAACAGCCGTGTTTCCAGAAAAGGTATCGCCATGGTTCCTATCAGCGAGAAATTCCCCAGTATGGATATTTTCATGGTCTGGAACAGGGAGGATTATTCCAATACGGCAGGTGTTTTCATGGAATGGGTGGCTGACTATTTTTCGGTTTCCGGCGCTTTTGCCGGAGAAGTCAGCGGTTAGTTTGTTTTTTCAGGGTTGGTAAATGACTGATATTCTCGATGGACTTGAAATATCATGGGTTCCTTCGATTACCGAAGTTGACCGTGAAGAATGGGACTGCCTCGCCAAGGGGCTGAATTTCCCGTTTCTGGAGTGGGATTGGCTGCGGCTTATTGAGCAGAGCGGCAGTGCCTCTCCTGAGAGCGGCTGGCTTACAGCCCATCTGCTTGTCCGCTATGAGGGAAAGCTGGTTGGGGCCGCACCTTTGTTTGTCCGGGATCAGAGTGAAGGAGAATTCATTTTTGACCGGGTCTGGATGGAAGTCGCCAAGAAGGGCGGTCTTACATATTTTCCTAAAATTGTAGGCATGAGTCCTTTTACTCCCGCTTCGGGCTACCGTTTTCTTATTTCTCCTGATCTACCCGACAAAAGAATCAGCGGATTGATATGCCGTACACTTGACCGTTTTTGTTCTGTAAATGGACTGGGAAGTTGTGCCTTTAATTTTGTAGACCCTGACTGGGTAACCGAAATGGAGGCTTTCGGTTACGCGGCGTGGAAACATCAAGGATATGTCTGGGAAAATCATGATTACAGGGATTTCGATCACTGGCTGCTGACCATGAACAGTAACAGGCGCAAGACCATCCGCCGGGAGCGAAAAGCCCTGCGGCGAGAGAATGTCCGGGTGGAAATACTTACCGGGTACGATATCCCGGACAGTTATTTTGATCTCATGTTTCGCTGTTATGAATCTACCAATGACAAGTTCGGTGTCTGGAGTTGTAAATATCTGACTCCCCGCTTTTTTGACGGCTTGAAGCATAGCATGAGGGAAAATCTCATGTTTACTGTTGCTTATCGCGGAGATGATCCTGATCCTCTGGCTATGTCCATGTTTGTTTTTTCCGGGGACAGGCTTTGGGGCAGGTATTGGGGCTGTTTTGAGGAAGTGCGCTTCCTTCATTTTGAGCTTTGTTATTACGCGCCTATCGAGTGGGCAATGAAGAATGGTATAAATTTATACGATCCGGGCATGGGCGGGGAACACAAGGCCAGACGCGGATTTTTTTCCACGCCCTCTTACAGTCTGCATAAATTTACCGATCCGTCCATGGACCTGACCTTTAAGACTTATATTCAGGAAGTTAATAATCTTGAAAACGGTTATATCAGCGAAATGAACGAACTCATGCCTGTAGGGAGTCCAGAGAACAGCGAAGATTAGTTGCGCTGTTTCAGCAGAAAATTACGCACATCATCCGTAATGGAAATCTCTTCATATCCTTGGAACTGATGGTCGTTGTCATAAGAAATTATTTGAGCTCCGGCTCTTTTGAGTATCGATTTCATATGATTCTGATCCAGCAGTTCATCCTGTTCCCCGAGCAGGGCCAGCACCTGTCCTTTTATAGTACCTTTTTCTGCGATGCCTTTCTCCAGCTCTTCTTCGACCATAGCGAAGCGGTCAACATGTTCCTGCTTGATGAGGATGCTGTCCCCATTGGCGAATTCGTAAACATCGCCCAGACGGCTGCGAACCAGCGCGGCCGGATTGAGTGCCGGATTGATCAGAAGCGCAGGAACGCCATGACGAAGGTGCATGATCAAAGAATACAGTCCTCCCATAGAAGAACCCTGCATTACAACAGGCAGATCTTTGCTTTTCATGACAATGTCATCAATAATTTCGAGGCTTTCCAGCGGGTCCGCGGGCAGGTCGGGACTTATTAGTTCATGGTCCGGGTAATTTTTGCCAAGCGCGGCTGCCTTGGAGTTTGCACCGCTTGATCCGAATCCATGAATGTTAATAAAAATATTTTTCATATCAGTAAGATTGGGGTATGTTGGTTGCAAATATGAGATGAATTTCGTTCAAATATTACTGATTAAATAATCAAAAGCTTGCCTGCCCGCAAGGGAAACCTACTTTTGTCTGGCTGGTGTGGAATCTGTATTTGTCCGGTCCGTATAAATATGCTTAGGAGATGGCGTGATATCTTACAGTACTTGTTTTGCTGAAAAATCGGGAGTGCGAGGTGAGTAAAGAACATCCGGCGATTGTTTTTTTCAGCGGAGGTACTGCTTTGAACGGGTTGGCCGCTGAACTCGCTAAAGTCAATCCGGAATGCGCGTATATCATTACCACTTTTGATTCCGGAGGCAGTTCCGCCGCTCTGCGGGAGGTTTTTGATATGCCTGCGGTAGGGGATGTCCGTAACCGTATGCTGGCTCTTGCCGATACGGAAAGTCCCGAGAGAAAAAATATAGTGGATCTACTGAATACCAGACTTCCTCCTTTTGCGGATCGTACCGCGCTTAACGGGCAGCTTTCCCATCTGGCCAGTGGTTCACATCCGCTTATGGAAGCCCTTCCTGAAGTTATCCGTAAAATCCTTTCCGAGCGCTTTGCCATGTTTATCGAACTGGTAGGTGATAATTTTGATCCGCTGAACGCAAGTCTGGGAAATATTGTACTTGCGACCGGATTTATGGTGCACGAAAGGGTATTGGTCCAGTCCATAGCTCAGCTTTCCAGACTGATCGGAGTGCGGGGAATTGTTCGGGCAGCCACTGTGGATAACGGGCATCTGGCGGTACGCTTGATGAACGGGGAAATTCTGGCCGGCCAGCATTTATTCACCGGCAAGGAATTGGACCCCGTAGGTTCACCCATTGAGGGAATGTGGATCTGTGCCGGAGTGGATGACCCATGGCCGCGCTCGGTGCATGCTTCCTCGCTGGCTATAAATCTGGTCAATAAAGCTGAGTTGATCGTCTATCCAATGGGCAGTTTTTATTCCAGTACATTGGCGGCTCTCTCGCCGCAGGGGCTGGGTCTGGCTGTTTCGGCTAACCCCTGTCCCAAGGTGTTTATACCGAATATGGGGCATGACCCGGAACTCCTCGGGCATGGCATGGCTCTTCAGGTTGAGCGGCTTCTGGAAATTATGCGTATGGATAACGCCGCATACATTAAATCCGACAAGGTCTTGAATTATATTCTTATTGATTCCAAAAACGGTAGTTATCAGGAAAAACTGGACCTTACGGACTTGGAAAAAATGCCGCTGAAAGTAATTGACCGCAGACTGGTTTCAGACGAATCTGGAGGACTGATTGACCCTCGGTTGCTGGCCCCGGTATTAATGGAAATGGCGGCAGGAACCGGATTTTCTGATACAAGTTGAATTTGAAGGAAGGATTTATATGTTTATAGGCGCTCATATGCCCATAACCGGTGGCGTGGATAAGGCAGTGGAAAGGATTATGTCCATCGGAGGTACTGCCCTGCAGATTTTTACCCGCAACCAGCGCCAGTGGAAAGTCAAGCCGCTTGAAGAAAAAGTGGTAGATAGATTTAAAAATCTAAGGGAAGAGTGGGGCAATTATCCGGTTAGCGTTCATGATTCCTATCTCATAAATCTCGCCTCACCAAAGCCGGACAGCGCAGCTAAATCCGTAAAGGCTTTTGCTGAGGAATTACGCCGTACAGAGCGTCTGGGGATTGAATCTCTGGTAACACATCCCGGATCGCATTTGGGGTCAGGAAATGTTGAGGCCCTTGAGCGATATGTGGCTAACCTCGATCAGGCTATTGAGCTTTCTGAAACCGAAGAAGTGAATGTGCTTATCGAGAATACCGCCGGACAGGGAACGAATCTCGGAAGCAGGTTTGGAGAATTGGCGACCATTTTGGAAGGTTCCGGCTATACCTCGCGTATGGGAGTATGTTTTGATACCTGCCATGCATTTGCCGCCGGATATGATCTGCGTACACCAGAATCATGCGCAGAAGTCTTTGAACGGTTCGATAAGCTTATCGGCCTGGACTTCATTCGTTTTTTTCATCTGAACGACAGCAAGCAGGAATTTGGGTCCAACAAAGACCGTCATGAACATATCGGCAAAGGATATATCGGGCTTGAGGGATTCAGGTATATCGTGAGTGATTCCCGCTTTGCTGCTGTGCCTAAGGTTATTGAAACACCAAAAGATGACGATCCAGAATTCAAACTCGATATAGAGAATATCGAGCTTCTGCGTTCCCTGCATGAGTAGCTGACTTACCTACAGATTGTCCAAGCAGTTCTTCAGGGTGGATACTCCGCATGAGTGGAACATATGCAGGGGGATCTGCTTGGATTTGGTGTATTTCACGATATCTTTTTTGGCCGCGTGAGATATCTGGTTGGTGAAGATTATCACGTGATCGGCACTTCCCAGTTTTGCGGAAACCTTATTTTCCTTACCGGTGAAAACTTTGAGTTTAACGCCTTTTTTCTGGGCTGAAATAATATAGTCACGCTTTAGCCTATCCATTCCGCCTATAAGAGCTGCACACATGGTCGTCTCCTTTTGTTGATTTCTAACAGTTTTACTGAAAACGATTTTCAATGTCAATTAATAGTGACGAAAAAACATGAGAAACTGGGGAATTTAAGCGGTAATATTGTTAACTTTTAAAAAACTTGTAATAACGGTATATGTTTATTGAGCTTTACGGTATAAATTAAATCAAAATGTCAGGTTTTTTACGGTAAAATTAATTTTTAGAATTTAATTCATATTTGAATGGAAATAAAAATTTGATGATTACGCAAAGTTCCAGATCTGATTCGGGTTCAGACCATCTTGTTTTCCGTATTCTGATAATTCTTGCATTTACGATCTTTGCCGTATTTGTAGGGCTGTCATTATGGGTAGGCTATTCTTCCCAGCTACAGGTCAGGGATACTGCCCGTGAGTTGTTCGTAGGTGAATCAGCTAAAAGGGCCATGGCTGTCAGGTTCTATTTTTCCAACCGTGTTTCCGAGCTTGAGAGTGCCACAGATAGTAAGACCCTGCGGTCTTTTGTCCGTGTGCTGGAAGAGAAAGGGGCACTCTCCTCTCAAAAAGAGACAACCCTTATCTCCGATGTTTGCGCTGTAATTAGCGGAATTTTGTCCAAGCGTAGTGCAGGGGGGGAGCTTGCCTATTCAAGAATCGCGGTTCTTGATGAAAACGGAAAATTATTGCTGGATTCAGATGTGGAATGCATGATTGTCAAAGATAACCGTGAATTCGATAAATTCAGGGTCCGGCATGGAGTTCCGGCTTATTTTGCTGGCTCGTACGCTGGCGAGCTGTCCATTGTCGTCAGTGTTCCCATAGAATACGCAAAGGGGGGACGGGGGACCATTGTGGGCTGGACCAGAATGGAAAGCCTGCATCGCAGCTTGAGTTTCATGACGGTATCTCCTTCGGTTGGGAGCGATTTTCTGCGTGTTGGGGATACTGTTGTAGCTGTATCAAACATTTCCGCACAGCAGAGCGGGCACCTTCTACTAATGGACGCCTTGCATGAATGGAACGGTTTGACCGTGCTTAAGGCCGGACAGTCAGGGCGGGAAGTTGATTATCTGGCCATTTCGTCTCCTGTCCGCGGGACGTCGCTTAGTGTTATCAGTTTAGTGGAAGAAGATAAGCTGTTCGGTTTTCTCAGCCTGAGGCAGCAGTTCCTGCTTACTATATTTTTATTTATAGTTATTTCTGGTGGTTGTTTGTGGCTTATCCGTTCTGTACTGGCTCGTAAGGTTTATGAAGCACGCATGCAGGAAGCGGCCAAAAGGGTCGAGGAAGTCAACAGGCAGAAGGAAAAGATAGAGCAGGAAATCAAGAACCGTCACATGGCTGATGCCTTGCGCAAAAAAGCGGAAAACCGCTATCGGGATATTTTCGATAATGCCCCTATCGGGATTTTTCAGGCTAGTACGGACGGAAGATATCTGACTGTTAATAAGGCTCTTGCCGGTCTTTACGGTTATGAAAGCAGTGAAGAACTGGTTCAGAATGTCGAGAGTGTGGCTAAGCAGATTTATGTAAATCGGGATGATTGGGATCGAGCTATAGATATTTTGGATTTTTCCGGGCAGATATCTTCTTTTGAAGTTGAATGCAGGCATAGGGACGGCCATTCCATATGGACCTCCAGAGATTTAAGATTGGTCAAGGCAGAGCCGGGAATGCCTACCTATGTTGAAGGGTTTGTGGTTAATATCACTGCCCGGAAAAAGGCCGAAGAGAAGCAGCTTAAAAGTGAGTGGAGGTTCCGTTCCCTTTTTGAAAATTCACCAGTGGCTCTCTGGGAACTGGATATGAGCGCACTCAAGAATATCTTTGATTCTTACTCTCAGGACATGGTCCCGGTTATACGGGAAGATCTCCTTTCGGATCTGGATTCAGTGAAAGACTGTCTTGATCTGGTCAAGATAATTGATGCCAACAACCGCACTATTGAATTCTTGGGAAGCCATTCCCGTGAAGAGCTGTTTCAGAGAGGCTTTTCACCTTATGTCACACCTCATTCATGGCGTTTTTACCGTACATTGATTCTTGATATGCTTAATGGAGCTCTTCGAAATCGCAGTGAGTTTAATTTTCTCCGGCGCGATGGCCTTGAACAGTCTTTTATCCTGAATCTTAATATTGTGCCTGGCTTCGAGGATTCGTGGGGCCGGGTGTTGGTCTCGGTTGAAGATATTTCCGAGCTTAAGAGAATTGAAAAAGAATTGCGGCTCAGCAGGGAAGAAGCGCAGAAAGCCAACGAAGCCAAGGGGCGTTTTCTTGCTAACATGACTCACGAATTCAGGACTCCGATGAATGCGGTAAAAGGTATGGTCCAGCTTCTTCAGCGATCCGATCTTAACGATGAGCAGCAGGAAAATTTGCGCCTGATCAAATCTTCCGTTGATAGTCTGCTGGTCATAGTCAACGATATTCTCGACTATTCCAGACTGGATTCAGTTCATATGGAATTAAATGAGGAAAATATAGATTTGCCTGCTTTTCTGCAGGAAATGAGGGATGTTGTCGACGTTGGGGCCATGAACAAGACCTTACAGGTGAATCTCGAAGCTGATAACGTTCCTGAATGTGTGCGGGTGGACAGCCTTCGGTTGCGGCAGGTGCTGGTTAATCTGCTTGGAAACGCGGTAAAATTTACGGATAAAGGTTCCGTAACCCTTTGCTGTACTCCGGTCTCGCGAACCGGGGATGATACTGTAATTTATCTGCTTTTTGAGATCTCTGATACCGGTATAGGATTACCGGAAAATGCAATTGATTCCCTGTTTAAATCTTTCGTGCAGGCCGATCCGAGTATAACGCGCCGTTACGGAGGTACTGGATTGGGATTGGCTATCTGCTATAAATTAGTCAAGCATCTTGGTGGTGAATTATCCGCGCGCAACAATGATGAGGGCGGAGCTCTTTTTTCATTCACTCTCCCGGTGGAAGCATGTTGCGATGTTCCGGCTTTGGACAAAAGTGATGGTGTTGAAGAAGCTGTTGATTTATCTGGTGTTAAGGTGCTTGTGGCGGAAGATAGTAAGATGAACCGTATTTTGCTTCGGAAGATTTTTGAAAAGAATGGGGTCAGCGATTATGTAATGGTTGAGAACGGTAAGGATGCGGTGGATACTTTTATGGAAAGTGACGATTTTGATCTGATTTTCATGGACATACAAATGCCGGTGCTGGATGGTTTTGAAGCTGCGCAGGCAATCCGCAAAACCCATTCTCCTGTAAGAATAGTCGCCCTTACTGCCAATGCGGGTGAAGAATTTTATGAAAAATGCATTGAAAGCGGCATGGATTCCCGGATCACCAAACCGTTTAATGTGGATGATCTTTTGAAAGAGCTGGCGAAATCAGCTTCCGCAAAGTCTTGATCTACTTAGCTGTTTATCAAGTCTGTTTTTGCGTCTAAATTACTTTTATTCAATATATTCAGCTTGCTATCCCTGACCGATATTTCTTGAACGGTTTTGATTACAATGGTAACTCCCTAGTTGTGGCGTATGGAATTTTGGACTGCTGAAAAACGCTGTATAGCGTTCAATGGGGCTGTAATCTGTCCCCCTGCGAAACTGTTGCTAAATTGGTGAGTTGTGATGTTAAAGGCTCTTGCACAGAAAAAATATAATTATTTGCGTGTGGCCCCTTTACCTCATTTTGTTCTGGGCCTCTGTCTTGGTATGGTTGTGACTCTGGCGTGGCTTGCCGCCGAGTTTTATCGCGATGGGCACAGTTTCGGTTTTATCACTTCGCTGGCTATTGCTTTGAGCTGGATTACCGGGGCTTTTTTTTCAGTTGCGGATATTATCAGCCGCTACCGGGAATATCTGCGTATCCGCAAAATGCTTGTCGATAAGGGCTATAGCGATAAGATATTCAAGGCCGTGGCTTCTTCAAGATGTCAGCGGGATGCCGCACTTTGGGCCGCACGTCAGGCCGGGTATGGTTGTCTGGCCAAGAAGGTTTACCTGCGCCTGGGGTATCGCTGGTATCATGTACTGCCGGATAAGCTGGTCAGCAACCCTTTACGTCTTTTCACGCCTAGATTTTTACGCACAGCCTTTATGCCCGGCAAGCGTATAAACGAAGACCGTTAGATCATAATTTTCGAATCTTAAGAAAGCTAGACATATTCAATCAGGCATCGCTGTCTATTCTCAAATTTTTTAGAAATAAGTAAAGGCCGTAACCCTCATAAGAGTTACGGCCTTTATTTTTTTTAATGTGCATTCTGCTTTGCGTGGAAAATAAATTTTCCGTCAACTTTTTCAGCAACAGCCTTATGGCGGGGCGGAATGTTGCGGTAGTTAACAGCCGGATATCCCAGAAAAAGAGCTCCGTGGGCCATGCAGCCTTCCGGTACTCCCAGAAAATCAAGAACTTTCGGACTGTATGCGGCAGCAAGTATAACATAGCCAGCCCAACAGCTGCCATATCCTTTGGCGTGTGCTGCAAGTTCAAGAGTGTTGGTGGCGATAATTGCATCAGCCTGTGGGGTGATACCCTGTTCAGGTGCCCATGCAATGGCCACGGCTGGAGCATTGCGGCAGATCGCGTCATTCCCTTTGTTCCATGCGTTGACCAGTCCGCTGAAGAACAGTTTACCCGCCAGCGGATGTTTTTGATCAACCATTTCTTTCATCCATTCAACTATCACTTCCCCAAGCTCATGTATTTTTTCAGGGGTATCCAGGACAGTCCATGAAACGGGTTGAACATTATGCCCGGAAGGAGCGTAGGCGGCAATGTGGATGAGCTCGCCGATCTTTTCGGCGCTAAGTTGTTTCTTTTTGAATTTGCGGACAGATCGACGGGTTTTGACCAACGTTTCTATTGAGTCCGGATCTGGCATATCCTGCTTGCTGAAGGGAACCGCCTCCTGTCCCTCAAAGGCAGTAAGAGTGATGGCCCCGGTGGGGCAGACGGCCATACAGTGACCGCAGTTGATGCAGTAGCTTGCTTTTCTGGGATGTACCGTGGGAACTTGGTCTTTGCCTTCTACGACCAGAACCGAGAGAGGACATTCGTGTACGCAGAGCTCATCTTTTTTGCAGAGTTCTGGATTAATTATAACTGGTAGCATTTTTTCTCCATTTTATGTTGAGAACGTTGTTTCATGTAAGGATAATCACTTTCTTTTCTTTGACCAGATAGCAGAAGACCCCGGCAATCTACCGGGGTCTTCTTTGATTTAGTTGGTCATTAGTTCTTACGAGGCGATGAGAATCAGTCCGGCGAGAACGAACTATTGTGTGGCGGGAATCGGTACCGGCGCAGAAGCGCTCTGCGGCCCGAACAGATTTATTGGTCAGCTTTTTTGATGATTCTGGCCTTACCCGGTTCCGGCTTGGACTCCTGATCTTCGGCAGCAGTCTCATCTGGGGCTGATTTCTCATTGTCTCCAGCTTCGGTGACGCTGAAATTTTCAACTTCAACCTCAACCGGGGTTGCTTTCCATGAAAATTCCATGCTGAGTTTGTTTTTCAGCTTTTTGGTTTTGGCTTTGATTTCCACATTGATTTCATCGGATGGAATCAGGGTGACAGTTTCATCCCCGTTCTGGATGAGCATGTTCCCGGACTTGAAGCTGTTCAGGATGTTTTCCAGAATGACGATAGCTTCTTCCTGTCCTACTTTCTTTTTCAGAGTTACTTTAGACTTTTCATCCTTACTCATATCAAACCTGCCTTTTGTGCAGTTGTCAGGTCAGTGATAGCAGGGCCTGAGAAAGAAGATGCGGGTCCAGATAAGGAGCGCTTTCTTTGCTGATCAGCTCGCAGTCTATGGCCTGAATACCGAGTTTATTGATTTCTTTTTTATCAACACCGCCGGGATAAATCCCATTTACCGAGTCTACGAGAATAAAGTTGAGTACATCACTTACCCGGATGTTCTCCGGATCATCCTTACGCAGATAGTAGAGGAGCTTCTGAATCTGGTGCGTCAGCGAGTGCCCTTTCAATTCGGGATCTGTTCCGGTGTTGGGTGTGAAAACTTTAGGGCACCTGCTGTCGCTGACCGCACTGCCGATGCCTTCCGGCAGAAGATTCGCCACAACACTGGAATAGAAGCTGCCTAAAGGATAGCAGATCAGCTCGGCACTGTTGATTAATTTTTTCATTTTTTTGCGGATCCGGACAGTGCAGGGAGTGGAATCACCGAGTTTTTCAGCCAGCCAGAGCTTTTTGATGCCCGAGGCGATGGGTGAAGACTCCTTTCCGGTCATCAGATGCTGGCCGACTACAAATGTTCCGTCTTCCAATTCTGCGGCGAGGTGAAGGTCCTTGTTGACCGTGGGCCGCACAACGCCTCGAACTTCTACCAGTTTGGAGAAAATATAGATTACCGGGTCGATATGCCTTCGGTTGGTCATATACCCGGCAGTGAGAATTATGTTTCCGATGCTTGCCCCGCGTAGGTTGAAATCCTCCATGAAATTTGCAAATTGAATAAAATGGTTGCGGATGATCTTGCGCATGGGGGCCGGGATATCGCGTACCAGCGGATGCTTGCATTCCATCATTTCTTCAAATTCAGCGCGCAGCTCATCCTCTCCGGCATCTTTAGGCAACCGGTAGGCGAAAAGCTTATATATAGCTGGATTTCCCAGAACGCTTTGATCAGCGAGAGCCATGAGCCGGTTGCGGATATCACCCACGGCCAGCATCTTGAACTTGTTGCGGATAACAGCGGAACTGCCCCCTGAATCAAAGGGGGTAATTATGTGGATGCTGTTGTGCGTGTACTGGGCCAGCACGGACGAAGTCTTCTTGAGCGCAGTTCCGCCACTGAAAAACAGGATTCTTGGACCGAGGTCCGGTGTTCTCCTGTATCTTTCCAGCTTGAGCGGGTCCGGTACCCTGACTTCACGTTCGATTTTGATGCGCATTGAATTCCTTTGAAATTTTATTTTAAATGGACCCTTCGTCCATAAACCGCAGACAGGCGTCGGCTGCCTTATCAAAATCCACACCGCCGCTTATTTCAATCAGGGTGGTTTTTGAGAGTAGCTCCGCGTATGCATCGATATCGGGATCATCTCTCTTCTCAGGGGAATCAGGCAGATAGAAGAGACCGGTGGATTTCATAAATGCGGGAAGCAGATCCTTGCGTTCTTTGGGATCAACTTTTTTAACTACGGTTTCGGAACTGTCGCGTTTCCAGTTGAGGATGACCAATGCGCTCAGAGGTGCTTTGAGCACGAATTTGTTTTTGCCGTAACATTCATCGATGAGCGCGTCGTATTTGTGCTCAAGTTCCCAGAGTTCCTCCTTGGGCATGCTCAGGAACCTCTCTTTATCTTCAGAGCTTACGATGCAGGTCAGGTCCGGGTTGTTAAGCGCGGTACCCGGGTTGATGCGCGGCTGTTTGGCAACGCCGTACATGGTCAGTGAATCGCCGTTATCTTCGGCCATGATCCGGTCATTGCTGACGAAAGTGGTTCCGCGGCTCATCAGGTGCAAGGCGAGGGTCGATTTGCCCATACCTGAGAATCCCGCCATGGCGATACCGCGTCCGTTTTTAAGGACCCCTGCGGCGTGGCCGAGTAAAGAACCGTTGTTGAGTTTGTATTCGATGAAGCGGTTGTTGATGAAGTTTATGAGCTGATTGGAGTTCTCAATGCAGGGACCGATGGCTATGTTTTCATCACCGCCGAAAGCGAAAATCATCCCGGTTAATCTTTTGTAGACCACACGACCGTCAGGGAGATTATAAAATTCTTCCTTGATCTTGGTCTTGCCGGGGTCCGGCTGCTTTACGGAATATTCAAGGCCGAGGTCCACAGCGGGGCATTCGTGAGCGGTGATAAGGATATCGCCCTTATCGACGTCAGCCAGAAATTCCTTGAAATAGTTGTTCAGGTCGTCCAGCAGTTCTGAGCTGTTTACCCGTGTTTCGATTATGCAGCCTCCGAAGTCTATGAAAATGGATTCGGTAGCCGGAAATTCAGTGCGGAATTTATCAACAATTGCGGATTTAGTGATTGCGGTCTGGCTCATTAACCTTCCACCTTTTTTATTACATAGTCTACGTAGTGGGCTGCGGCGTCGATACCCCGAGCGTCAAGCAGCCCCCGGAAGCCGCCGAATGCAGATACTTCAAAAATAAAGGGTCCGTCGGGAGTTATGGCAACATCAACACAGGTGAAATCGAGATTAAAAATGGCCTGTGCTTTCCGGGCCAGCTCGATGATTTCCTGCGGCGGGTCAACCGGTGCGTATTTACCGCCGTTAACGGTTGTCGTGTTCCATGAGTCGGTTGTCTTGCAGCGGGCGTAAGTGGTCAGGTATTCTCCGCCGAGAAAGACAATGCCGAGATCGCTGTCATTGAGATCGATGGTCTTCTGGATATACATGGTGTTGTAATCCTTATGGTAATCTTCAATGATTTTGCGCGCATCCGGTCCGGGTTTAAGCACGAACATGCCTCTGGCCTTGGTGCTGTAGAGGGGCTTGAAAACGGCCTCACCGTATTCTTCCACCGCGGCCAGCGCATGATCCACGTCTTCGGTGATAGTGGTCGGCGGCATGGGGATATCGCCCAGTTGCAAGGAAATGGTACAGGTGAGGCGATCCAGTACACGCAGGATGGAGTAGGGGGATGAGAAAATTTTCACCCCGCGCCCTTCGAGCATGCGCAGCATTTCAAGACGGTCCAGCAGGTCCGGTGAATACTGTTTGCCGATCTTTTTAATGATCAATGCATCGTAGTCTGAGAGATCTTCGTTTTCTACAACAGCCTTCCCGGAAGGCAGATCCAGACGCACATCCTGCATTTCAAAAACTTTTGTATCCCGGCCGGTCTTTTCGGCAACAGCCTTGGCAAGTTGCTCGGACGACCATGCGCCTTTTAGTCCGATTACACCTATTTTCATAGTTTGCACCTTTTCTTAGCCTCTTTAATAGTGAAGGATGTCTTCCGATAAAATAAAGTCAGTCCATTTTCCGTTGTAGCGGTTTATTTTTTCCAGCAGGAACATGGACCGGTTGAACATTTCCTTGGCAAAAGCGTAGTTGAATTCAAAACGGGTGGACGTATAGAAGGAGCGAGCAAGGGCAAGGGCAAGCCGGGCCTGCCATGTCTCATCATTATATTCCTGAGCGAATTCCTCGGCAAAGCTGTGCATGCGGGAAATTACAGCATTGATTTTGTTTCTGATGGGACGTTCGAAAACCGGCATGCGAAAGCCGGAGACAAGGAAAACGGAAAGATCCTGAATGTAGTCGAAATCGCGAGAACGGTGGAGGTCGATGAACCTGACCCTTTCATCGTCGTTGCTGTAGACGACATTGTTGCAATTGAAATCGCCGTGAATAAATACTGTGAACGGTGCCGGAAGCGTCTTTTCAATGGCAGCGCATTCGGTAAGCAGTTCCTCGGAAGAAATAATCTCCGCGGTTCCAAGCTGCCGGGCATTACGGTTAAATTCCGGATGAACCTGTAATACGCCGTTCTGCCGGGATTTTAACTGATCCATGAAGGTGGTCTGAACAGGCTGATCCTTTTTGGTACTGGTCCAGACATGGCGCAGAGTGTTTTCCAGAGTGAACAGAGCGTTTTCAAGGTCTGCGTCATCGGAGGTGAGAATCATTGTATCCAGTGTGCATCCGGGCAGGAATTCCACCAGCATGGAGCCCTTATTCTCTTCCTTGGTTTCATGAAAACCGAAAATTTCCGGGACCATACCCGGAAAGCGTTCCGCCCATTGCTCAAGGCTGCTCTTTTCCAAACGGATTTTATCGAGGTTGCCTTCCTTATAAATACTTCCTTGTGCTACGGGCGGAGTGTTAGCGTTCTCATCGCCTTTGGCTTGTATCCTGCCTATACGGCAGCCGGACCGGGAGCCCCATATGCCCTGAAAATCGATATCCGAAAAGGAACCGTCATACCCCGAAACGCTCAAGGTCTGCTGCAACGACTCAAACTGTTCGATTTTGATGCGTTCGCCGAGGATGGAAAAGATGATCGCTTCTCCGATGTTAAGCAGGGAATCTCCTATCCTTTCCAGATAGCGGAATATGAACAGACAGGTGACAAGATCGGGAATGTTTTTACCGCTTCCCATTTCCGCCATGATGCGGTTGAAATTGTCTTTGTATAAAGAATCCAGCCGGTATTCAGATTTGCAGATTTCAAGGGCGAGAGGCATGTCTTCGGAGCTGAATCCATCTGCGATCTTGGCGACTGTTTCTTCTATAATATCAAAGGCTTCTGATGATTCGTAACGGTTAACATAGCCCTTGTCATCCAAGTATGCCATCTGATTGATAATATTAACGCAGTGATCACCGATGCGTTCAAGATTAACCGATGAAACTTGAATCGCCCTGATTTTATTCAACAGCTTTGTGTCGAGATCGATCGAACTGTTGATGCGCGAATAAGACTTGTTTTCAATAACAGTTTTGAGGTTGTCAATGTAGTCATCGCGCGAGGTGATTCTGCGGAACAGGGACCGGGAGGGATAATTAACGAATTCCCGGGTAGCCTTAAGTTGATTTAATACCTCAATTATGAGGAATTTAAAATTTTCGTCCAAGCCTTCAAAAGTGAGCATAATTTATGTGTCGATGTTCAGGGTTTTGTTGATTGGGTTTGTTTCATCGGCAGAGTCTTTCCACGCAATTTTGATATTGATCTTACTAGCTCCGGATTTCATCTTCGCTTTCACAGTAAAGTTGAGCATCCCTTCCGGGGTGAGTTCAATTTCGTCGCCATTGGTGGAAAGTTTAATTGTGCCGGACTCAAACCCGTCAACGAGGGATTGCAGAAAAGCGCGGATGCTTTCCGAGTCCTGAAGTGATTCAAATACAAATTTTTTTTCGCCAGCCATCAGGGGTCTCCATAAATGTTTTGCTGCTTACTAGCATTGGAGGTGACGGGAATGATTGCAGCAATGTAAAGATTCGATGACGAAGAAATACTTTTAGCCGGCCATACGGGCTTTGTATTCTTCTATTACCGAAGAGCGGTTGATGCCGGAGATGATCAGTTTTTTTCTGATATTCAGGTCATCCCATGCCGGCTGCAGGCCAATCTCGCGGGCTGCTTTGGTCGGGTCCTGAGTCTCAACGGGTTTGGTTTTCTCACTCATATGGCAGTCGTCGCCCATAAAAATGAGCAGCTCTTTGTTTCCGGCAGGGCGTTTGATGTTCTGTTCATTGACCACGGAAATAAGGAACTCGGTATAACGCTGGGATTGCGGGTTCCATGCTTCAATGCCGTCTACGTCGTACTTGGCCAGCAGAATGGGCCAGAATTCTTCCGGGTGAGGGATAACAACGCAACCGCCCAAAGAGCGTGCTTCCTCAATCACTTCGGTTGCCCGGTAGAAAAATTTGAGTGAGAAGTCAGTTTTGACCTGTTTTTTTATAGCCTTGAGATAGGCCTGAAGACGGTTGATCAGAGTGTCTCCGTATTTGGGCCGCAGGGCATCAAAATAATTTTTGAGCAGTTTATTTTTTATGGAATCCTTGGGAACGCTGGACCATTCTTCGTCGAGCATTGTCTGGATTTTCGTTACATAGACCCGGACCATTTCAACCAGATCTTCATCTGCACCGGTGGCTTTTGCCGCTTTTTCTATGCGGTCTTCCATGGGCTTGGTAATGGTGTCCATGTATTCGAAAAGCTGGGAAGAACGGTATTTGAAAGTGTGTGCCAGCATGGATTTAAGCACATGGGCTTCTTTCACCTTTTCGTTCTCAAAGTGGAGCAGGAGCTGCACTTTCTGGTTGAATCCGCTGGCGTAGCAGTCAACTTCCACTCCGGTGTAATCCCCATAGCTCATAAGCACGTTGTGCTGGGTAGGGATCATCAGTTTATCCTGTACATTGGGAAACATCTTTTCCACGCGCCGGGAAATATGTTTGAAGGGAACGAATTCCGGGTGCCAGTGTACAGCCAGCAGTTTTTCCTGCCGGGGGTATATCTTAGAAGGAGTCTCCACCTGTTCAATCTGCCAGTCAGCAAGGTCCGTGGAGATTACTTCATGGAATAGCGCCCGATCGTCATCCGTTATTTCAGGTGATACTTTTACTGCCGCTGGGCAGGTTGCTGCTTTCATTTTATTTTCAGTCCTGTTTTTTAGAGAGGTTTGAATTAAATTTTCATCTCAATCGTATTTGGCGTGGCACTGGGTTTTTATGTGGTTCAGCTCATCGCAGGCGGCGTGGGCTTTTTCCACATCTCCTTCGTCAAACGCCTTTTGAAATGCATCGCAACCTGCAATGTATTCATCATAGAATTCGTCACCGTATCCCTGATCGGTATAGGTAACCATCAGGTGAGAATCATCTATGAATTCCTGCACTGCTTCTTTCGGAGGCAGGTTTCCGGTATGAAGTGCTTTAAAAATAATTTTGAAGGATTTTTTCATCCTTTTTTTAAGATGGGTATATTTTAATCCCGGTGTTTCTGCAGGTTCATCTACTTCGGTTTCGCTTAAGTGGGTAGCCGGAATCTCTTTAGACGGTTTGGCTTTGATTTTGATCACGGTCTGTCCGTTTTCATTGCGGATGCCCATTTTCAGTTTTTCAAAACCTTCAATGGAGGCTAGGTACGCGTTTTCATCCGTGGCTCCGTTCTCAATCGCTGATGCCATCTTGCGGAGAAAATCAGGTAATTCTTCAGCGCTCATCATCCTTTCTATTTTGTTATGTTTGGCCATGTCTTTACTCCGGCTGATTCTTTTTGTTTTTAAAACCTGTTTAGCTTGTGTATCCCCTCAGTATATATGACTGGCATAGCACAGAAGTTTCGAAATTGTTACGGTTCTGTGAATAGAGGGGGCGGTTATAAGCATATGCCGCTAATGAAGATTATTACTCCGCAATAGCCAGCTCTTCAAGGTTTTTACCGGTCTCCTGTTCTATGGCGGACTTGATGCGCAGCGCGGTTTCTTTGCGCTTTTTCAGGTATTTCGTTCTCCGGGCATCATCAGCGCAGGCTTTTAGCTTGTGGTCATACATATATATAACGGTGACCATCTGATCTTCTTTGACGAGTTTATCCGCGATAAATACGATTTCCTTTTCCGTAACCGGGAGTTCTCCAGAGTAATCGAGATTGTTATGGGCGGCGACAATCTCTGCAACTTCATCATATCCGTGTTCACGTAGAATAGCTGCTCCGGCGGCGGCATGGTCCGACTCACCCTTGGCGATATCATGTAGCAGGGCGGCAGCGTTGATAAGGGCCAGATTAGGGCCTCTGTCGCGCAGCCATTTTAAATCACGTCCTATCCTCCGGGCTACGTCCCGTACGATTCTGGAGTGGATTACGGTCTTTTCAGGGGTGCCTGTAGATGCGAGAAGCTCTTCGCATTGTTCCGGTGTTGGGATTTGGGGCCGTGTCATATATTCAGTTCCTCATGATGGTTCTAATTCTGTTTCGGGCAGAATTTTTCTTAATTCTCTCTTATAAAAATCAATAAAGTTCTGCACTAGCGGTGTCATATGCTCAGGATGCCAGGTCATGAGTACCTCCAGAGGCGAATAATCGCAATCTACAGGCCTGAGCACTACTCCGTCCGGGGTGATAGCTCTGGATTCGCAGTCTGTTAAGGTCCAACCTAATCCTGAGGCGATAAAGACAGTTCCCGTGTGCTTACGTTTATATTTCATCCCAAGCTTGAGTTCCAGCCCCTCCGCTCTAAACTGCTTCTGGATTTTTTTTACCCGCTGCTGGCAATATGCTTCACGGCTGCAGATGTAAGGCAATTCGGCAAGATCCTTGAGTGTAAGTTTTTCCCTCTCTGCTAGGGGATGATTCGCCGGTATAGCAGCGCATGTTTGGGTGCGGTGCACCGTATAAGTGGAGAGCGACGTCGTATCTGAGATATTGCCGGTAAGGAAAGCCACATGTCTTCTACCTTCCTGTATTCCTAGAATTTGTTCCTGGCTGGTCTCGTCGTGCAGTACCAACTCCACGTTTGGGTATTTTTTCATAAAGTCTCCGACGATATCCGGGAAAGGCGAGGATAGTGCCAAGTATACAAAGCTTACATGCAACTTTCCGGCAGTTCCATTTCCCATGGACTGAAGCGTTGTCTTTGAGCGGTCCATTATAGCCAGCACTTCTTTTGCTTCCTGCAGAAAATACCTTCCTTCATCAGTCAGTTCGACCTTGCGGTTGGTACGTTTGAAAAGCTGGACTTCAAGCTCCTCTTCAAGATTTTGAATCTGTCTGCTGAGTGGCGGTTGTTGAATATGGAGCCTTTCCGCTGCCTTTCCGAAATGAAGTTCTTCGGCAACGGCTTGGAAATAGCGAAGTTGACGTATACGCATAATGATACCTTTTCGGTCTTAATAAGTAATTAAATTGTATTGGATTGATATTATAGACTGTCGTAAATTTAATCAAACACAAATCGGAGGTACCAAAATGTACAAATTATATTGCTCAAGTTTAGTGAAGAGAAGCTTAATGTCAGTCATATTAATGATGTCTTTTCTGGTTTTGATGGTAGCCTCAGCTTCTGCCGGAAAGCTGGTTGCTGAGGGTAAGCGGTACCATTACATCGCTCATCAGGAAGAGGGGATCATTTATGTCGTGTATGCAGATGGCGAGAGCGTTCGTTTTGCGGATGGATTTGGGTATATCAGCGGTTTGGCTGTGTCTCCTGACAATTCCCTCTATGTCGTCTCAAAGTCGCAGCAGAGGGTGTTTAAGGTTAATTCTGATGGCAAAGTCATAGCAGCGAGGAAAGTCAGTGCTGTTCCGGAGGCTGTTTTTGTGGACCGGGATGGTCGGGTTAAATTTGTACAGCGTAACGGTGCTGTTACGGGGATTAGATAAATTTAAAACCGTCATACTGAAATGCTGAGTTATTAGCATGTTAATAATTAATTTGGTGTAGTTGAGGAATAAAGATGTCTTTTATTGAACTGGATACCGAGCGCTGTGTCCAATGTGAGTTGTGTGTTAAAGCCTGTCCTGTCGGTGCGCTCGGATTAGGTGAGTCAGGTCCTGAGGTTGTTTTAGAAGGGGTTTGTAATAAGTGCGGACATTGTGTGGCGGTCTGTCCAAAGGATGCTCTGAACAATCGTTATGCCAGTCTTATCTCACAGAAGCATATAGACACTTATCCAGTACTGGATGCGGAAACAGCAGAAATATTTTTACGTTCCCGCAGGTCTATCCGTTATTATAAAAAGCGCGCTGCTTCTAGAGAGCAGTTACTTCAACTTGTAAATATTGCCAGATTCGCACCCACAGCCAGCAATTCGCAAAGCGTCTCATACTATATAGTCGAGGACCGCTCTGTTTTGGATGAGTTGGCAGAATTGGTTGTAGAATGGATGAAAATGCAGATTGCGACGGGTGAATACCATCATAGCTTCCCTGTCCATATAGATGCATGGAAAAATGGAAAGGATACGATTTTTAGAGGTGCTCCGCATCTGGTTGTTGCTGCGGCTCCTAAAGAGCTGAAAAACAGGCGCGATAATACTGTTTTCAGCTTGGCCTATCTGGAATTGTATGCCGGATCTGTTGGGCTTGGCAGTTGCTGGGCCGGTCTTTTCGAAATGTTTGCGTCGGCCAATGATGAATATGTTAGCAAGAGGATTGGTATTAAACCGGGGTTGATGCTGACTGGAGCTGTCATGGTTGGTGTGCCGGTGGAGCGGTATTTAAAGCTCGTAAATAGGGATCCATTGGATGTTACCTGGGTAGACTAATTTATTCGTAGAAGATTCTGGAGCAGAATCGTTTAAATAGCAGGAAAGCAAAAAAGGATTGAATCTTTCGATTCAATCCTTTTTTTTGAAAAGTGGCGTCCCCAAGGGGATTTGAACCCCTGTCGCCGGCGTGAAAGGCCGGTGTCCTGGGCCAGGCTAGACGATGGGGACGCATCCTAAATATATATGTACCTGCTTCAGTGGCCTGAATCACTTTAAGCGAAGCCGGTATTTGTAGAGACCTGCTTTGGCTGCAAGTCGTTTCAATCGATGGCGTCCCCAAGGGGATTTGAACCCCTGTCGCCGGCGTGAAAGGCCGGTGTCCTGGGCCAGGCTAGACGATGGGGACGCATCTTGTATAAAATACCCGCTTCAGCAGCCTGTTACTTTAATGAAGCGGGTAGAAATTTTTGCTGGCTGGGACACAAGGACTCGAACCTTGATTAACGGAACCAGAACCCGTCGTCCTGCCAATTGAACGATGTCCCAGCAGCGGAGAAAACCTTTTATGTATATTTGAGATTACTGTCAACAAGAAATTAAATCTTTTTTTAAATATGTGAAGATGACAGTGTCTTTTGGCAGAAATATGGGCAGCAGGATCTGCAGGAAAGCAATGCGTAGATTTGTTGTTAAGTATATGGTCGCTGTTGTGCCGGAAACCTAAGAGACATTTCAAGCTCGTTTCGTCCCCGGTATTTATTATAGTGACAGGATTAAGTTGACCATTAACAAAAAAGGCGCGTTGAACTCCCTAGCCATTATAGGTGGGGGCTTTGAGAGATAATTGCATTTATTTGTGGCGATGTATGCAGATTAAAAAGAGTAAGGTCCTTTCGGGAGGTAATTTTAAGTTTTAAAAACGAAAAAGCCCGATTCTTGCGAATCGGGCTTTGAAATTTCGTGGCGTCCCCAAGGGGATTTGAACCCCTGTCGCCGGCGTGAAAGGCCGGTGTCCTGGGCCAGGCTAGACGATGGGGACGCATCTTGAATATGTACCTGCTTCACTTTGGCCTGATTAGCGTGAAGCCGGATTTTAGCGAAACTTGGTCTGGCAGTTCAAGTTTCTATTTTGTGAGTGGCGTCCCCAAGGGGATTTGAACCCCTGTCGCCGGCGTGAAAGGCCGGTGTCCTGGGCCAGGCTAGACGATGGGGACGCATCTCATAAAATTTGTTGTTGGCTGGGACACAAGGACTCGAACCTTGATTAACGGAACCAGAACCCGTCGTCCTGCCAATTGAACGATGTCCCAGCAACGAGAAGAGTGTTTATGTGGAATGACTCTTCCTGTCAACAACTATTTTCGGAATTTTGGATATATTCCGAAAATAAAATTATTACAGAGCTCTAGACAGTGCGCGAGTCTGCTTTTTCATTCTGTTGATTCTGCGGCGGAGCTGGCAGCGCTCTTTGCGTCCGTCAACAGCTTTTTTCTCAATACGCATTTCTCTCATTTTTCTTTTGATAGAAATGATCTGATCTTTGTACGGAGATACTGCACCTTCTTCTTCTTCGATTCCGAGATATTCCTTGATGTTGGAAATCAGGGTGTCTTTGTCCATACCGGATGCACCTGCAATCAGGGGCATTTTGTCGATGCAGAGTTGACGCAGGTCCTTGGTGGTCATTTTGTCGAGGGGCTTTTTAAGTTCAAGACTCTCGAGAGTAGGGGTTTCTTCGCTCATGTTATCCTCCTTAAGGTGGGCTTTGTGCCCTGAAATTTATGAATTTTCAAAAAGGCGGACGTATCTCAGATAACATCTTCCGACCGCCGATTCTGGATCAAATTTGTCTTTCAACCCGCCCAATTTGCCGGGTTTTTTGATCTTGGCGTCCTTGAACTCGGTGCGTTTTAATTCGTACCCGTCCAATGGAACCCTGCCGTTTAACAGCTCGAATAGCACCTTGTCAAAGATTTCTTCACCAAAAAATGAATTTATTCGATCAAGAATCTCCGGGGCGAAATATGAAAGCTCCTGCGCGGCCACGGAATCCTCAGAAGCAAGGATGAGGGTTCGTTTGCGGTGACCGAGCGGCTTGGCGAATTCTGCCAGCTCGCCCATTAGCTCGGGCCATGCCTTCCAAAGCCTTGGAATCATGAGCTTGTAGTCGCCGTCCATGCTGGAAACGTAGTCACCCATGGCTTCACCCATGTGGCGTATTTTGCGTTGCCGTGGATGGAAGACCCGTTTCCGGGGGCCGTTATATTTTTTTTTTGCTGCCATACTATATGTTACACCCGTAATGTCCTCGGTGAAGCTTCTTTATACATTAAATCTCGGCTTGGCAAAAGGTTTCCTCGTCTTTTCGTCCGGCAATAATTATTGCTTGACGCTTTTTAATACGAGAGGTAGTGCTTATTGAGTTTTTGTTATATAAAGATGTCGTTATGTTTGGCGATGGGGTATTCGATGGAAATTTTGAAGTTCAGTAAGGCCTTGTCTGATGAGATTCGTATCAGACTTCTGGCTATGCTGCGTGATAATGAACTAAATGTCGGCGAGGTTGTGCAGGTTCTGGGTATGTCCCAGCCCCGTGTTTCCCGTCATTTGAAAATTATGCATGAGAGCGGACTTCTGGAATCCAGAAGGGAAGGGCTCTGGAATTTCTACCGTCTGGCCCGGTCCGGTAACGGCAACCGGTTTGCAGAGTCCATCAGCTGGCTTATTGAAAATGAACCGGAGGTCGAGGAAGACCGTCACCGGGTAGCCAAGGTGCTGGCCGAGCGTAATCTGGAGACCCGCAAGTTTTTCGATGAAATTGCTGAAGACTGGGAACGGCTTCAGAGTGATGTGTTCGGGGAATTTAATCTGGACAGCGAACTGCTGACCCTCGTTGACCGCTGCAATGTCGGCGTCGACCTTGGCTGCGGAAACGGTTCTCTGCTGGAAAGCCTGCTTTCCAAATGCAAAACCGTAATCGGTGTGGACAGTTCACCAAAGATGCTGGAACTGGCTGAAAAACGTCTGGGAAATCATCCAGACGTGAGCCTGCGCATAGGTGAACTGACTCATTTGCCCCTGCGCGACTGGGAGGCAGACCTGACCTTTATTTCCATGGTTCTGCATCATCTCCCGCGTCCGGACGAGGCTGTTGCTGAAGCCGCGCGAACCCTTTCGAGCGGCGGCAAGCTGATTATTGCTGATTTTTTGTCCCACTCAAATGAGAGAATGCGCAGTGAATTCGGTGACCGCAGGCTCGGTTTTACTGAAGATGAACTTCGCGGCTGGACCGAAAATGCAGGACTAGGTTCCATGGATTTTCGCCGTTATCCTGTTAATGAAGGACTGACCGTCCTTGTTTGTATATCTGAAAAAAAATAAAGCCAGACAGTCGATAGAGCGCTATCTGCGGCGTTGATGCGGAAGTGGTTTTAAAATTACGTATGTTGAAATACGTTCCGCACCACTCTTTTTTACGCTCAGCATCCGCACTTTCTTGATTTTCTGGGAGAAATGATGGAGGTTTCCATGCTTAAAGTAGATCCGAAACTTGATTACAAAGTTGCTGATATTTCCCTCGCCGACTGGGGTAACAAGGAAATGCAGCTTTCCGAACGCGAAATGCCCGGTCTTATGGCCATCCGTGAAAAATACGGTAAAGAAAAACCCCTCAAAGGTCTCAAGGTTATGGGCTCCCTGCACATGACCATCCAGACCGCAATGCTCATCGAGACTCTGTATGCTCTCGGTGCTGACATCCGCTGGGCATCCTGCAACATTTTTTCCACTCAGGACCACGCTGCCGCAGCCATCGCCGCTAACGGTACTGCTAAAGTGTTCGCATGGAAGGGTGAAACCCTCGAAGAATACTGGTGGTGCACCGAGCAGGCCCTCACATGGCCCGACGGTTCCGGTCCCGATCTCATCGTTGATGACGGTGGCGATGCAACCCTGCTGATCCACCACGGTGTGAAAGCTGAAAAAGACGCTTCCGTTGCTGACGAAAAGACCGACAATAAAGAATTTCAGTGTGTTCTGGATCGTTTGAAACTTTCCATCACCGAAAATCCCGGTAAATGGACTGCAATCGCTAAGAAAGTACGCGGTGTTTCTGAAGAAACAACCACCGGTGTACATCGTCTTTACCAGATGCAGGAAGCCGGCGAACTGCTTTTTCCCGCTGTCAACGTTAACGATTCCGTTACCAAGTCCAAATTCGACAACCTTTACGGTTGCCGCGAATCCCTTGCTGACGGCATCAAACGTGCAACCGATGTAATGATCGCCGGTAAGGTTGTTGTTGTCGTCGGTTACGGTGATGTAGGTAAGGGGTGTGCCCAGTCCATGCGCGGTTTCGGTGCTCGTGTTCTCGTTACCGAGATCGACCCCATCTGCGCGCTTCAGGCTGCTATGGAAGGCTTTGAAGTCTGCACCATGGATAAAGCTGTTGAACGCGGTGATGTTTTCGTTACCTGTACCGGTAACTACCACGTTGTCAGAGGCGAGCACATTGCACGCATGAAAGATGAAGCTATCATCTGCAACATCGGTCACTTTGATAACGAAATCGAAATGGGCTATCTTGAAAATGATTCCAAAGCCCAGAAGATTGAAATCAAACCTCAGGTTGATAAATGGGTCATGGAATCAGGTAAGTCCGTCATCGTTCTTGCTGAAGGCCGCCTTGTAAACCTCGGTTGCGCTACCGGACACCCGAGCTTCGTAATGTCCAACAGCTTCACCAACCAGGCTCTTGCACAGATTGACCTTGCTAAGAACGATTACGAACCCAAAGTAATGATCCTTTCCAAGAAACTCGACGAAGAAGTTGCAAGACTTCACCTCGAGCGTCTCGGTGTTGAGCTTGATGTTCTCTCCAAAGAACAGGCTGACTACATCAGCGTTGATGTTGAAGGCCCTTACAAACCTGATCACTACCGCTACTAATCAGATTCCTTTCGGGGATATTGATTCGAATATTAAAATCCGCAGTGCTTTTGTACTGCGGATTTTTTATATAAGCGGCAATTGTTTTCAATAATTGCTTTACATTTGGTTGATAATAAGTCACTAACTCCCACCTCGGCGTGACTGGACGCATGCAAAGATCATATTCTTTTATCTGGAAAATCCGCTTCACTTATCGAAGCCCTTATCCCCTACGTCCCAGAGATTATTAAGTATCCGGAGAAATCCGCAGCACGGTTGCCGTCACGCGCGACTGTCAGATTCAGTCCTTTCACTATTGGAAATATTTGTGAATTTTAAACAATTTTCTTTTGACCGGCGTATAATGGCCGGAATCAACTCTTGCGGCTATGAAACGCCGACCCCCATTCAGGTAAAAGCTATTCCTGAAGTACTTAAAGGCCGTGACGTAATGGGCCTGGCCCAGACCGGAACCGGTAAGACCGCGGCTTTTGCCCTGCCTATAATGCAGCGCCTGCTGGAGAAAAAAATCTCCGGACAGGGCCCGGTGCGCGTATTGGTGCTGGCTCCTACCCGTGAACTTGCCCTGCAGATTCATGATAACTTCATGGAGCTGGGCGTAGAAGCCGGAATCCGCAGCGCCGCTGTTTTCGGCGGAGTGGGAGCAAACCCACAGATTAATGCCGCACGGCGTTCATCCGTAGTTGTTGCCTGTCCCGGCAGACTGCTGGACCTGATGAATCAGGGCATGATCAAGCTCGATAGCGTGGATACCCTTGTTCTTGACGAGGCTGACCGCATGCTTGATATGGGCTTTCTGCCTGACATCCGCCGGATTATGGCGAAACTTCCCAAGCGTCGTCAGAATCTTCTTTTTTCCGCAACCATGCCGGACGACATCCGTTCCCTTGCGGATAAGATTCTCTACCATCCGGCAACTGTACAGGTCGCAAATACTGCTCCGGCCAAAACCGTAAAGCATGTATTTTATCCAGTCAGCCAGCATTTAAAAAATAATCTGCTTTTAAATGTCCTTTCTGATACGGACTACGACAGCATGCTGATTTTCACACGTACCAAGCACAAAGCCAAGAATCTCGCCCGCAGACTTGCGGCTCGCGGGCATAAGGCGACTTTTCTGCAGGGTAATATGAGTCAGAATCAGCGCCAGCGTGCTCTTGACGGATTTCGGGACGGAACTTTCAAGGTTATGGTGGCAACGGACATCGCGGCCCGTGGTATCGACTGCGACCGCATTACCCATGTGCTCAACCTCGATGTTCCCGATACCGCCGAAACATACACCCACCGTGTGGGCAGAACCGGACGTGCAGGGCGTAGCGGCAGCGCATTTACTTTCGTAACCCGCGATGACATCCGCCTAATGCGCGAGATTGAAAAAGCTGTGGGTAATCCCATTGATCACTGCACTCTGGATGATTTCGATTACGATAAGCCAAACGACCATCCTGAACCGAAAAATAACGGCAGACGTTCGGTTGCCGGTGAACGGAAACCCGGACGCGGACGTAGCCCTGAAGGTGATCGCAAATCGAGCGGTGATCGCAAATCGAGCGGTGATCGCAAATCGAGCGGTGGACGTAAATCCGGGGGAGGCCGTAAACAAAGTAGCGGACCCGCAAGAGCCGCGGACGACAGACGCGATTCGCGTCCCGCACCGAAACGCAATTCCGGAAGCTCTAAAGTAAGTAGTGAGGAAAGTGTTAAACGTAAAACCGGTCGTCCTTCAAGGAAGAGACGTCGTCAATCTCGTTTTTCTAAAGTATAATCAAGTGTTTCGCTTTGGTTTCACTATAGTGTTATAAAAAATATTATATTTTTAAAATATTTTACTTGACTTTTTCGGTTAAGTAGTGAAATGTTGCATTTAGTTGCCAGCGGCCTCCTCGAAGGAAGTTGGTTTTAGTTTAAACAGGTATATCAAGGAGCAGGGTGCGCATCTTTGTACACTGCCCCTTTTTTTTATGCCTGACGCACCTGCGTGAAAGTTTTTTACATTTTTTTAGGAGAATTTTTAATGTCCAAGAACATCTATGTCGGTAACCTGCCCTGGTCTGCAACTGAAGAAGAAGTCCGCGCTGCTTTCGAAGCTTTCGGTGAAGTTGTATCTGTTAAACTCATCGAAGATAGAGAAACCGGTCGCCCCCGTGGCTTCGGATTTGTTGAAATGGAAGACGCTGGCGCAATGGAAGCTATCGACAATCTGGATGGTAAAGACTTCGGCGGACGTAACCTCAAGGTTAACGAAGCGAAGCCCCGCGCACCGCGCCCCCGCTGGTAGTCATATATATTTGACTGTCTTTTTTTGTGAGCATGTATTTGCTCTTGAGCCCGTTTTTCTCCCGAAAAACGGGCTTTTTAGTGTTTGCAGCCTGTGTTCATTTCGCTACAATTCTTGCGGCTCCCGCAGAAAGATGCCTCTCGTATAATATTTTCGGAGATTATTCATATGTTGCGCAAATTTTTTTGGCTTATGTTTTTTTTATGCATTCCAATAGTGGCATTCGCCCAGCCTGTTCATGTGCGGACATCCTCTTTCGTGCCCATGGAGGGTGAAAATGTTTTCAACACAGGTTATCTAACTGATAGTAACAGCACGACCGGGTGGATTGAGAACAGTGAAGGTGGAGGCGCCGGGGAATGGATACAGTTCTTTTTCCCGGCTCAGGTTGTTGTAGATTCCGTAAAGATAATAAACGGAGTTGATGGCGGGGCCGAAATCAAAAGGGCCAACCGTATCAAGGATTGTGCAATATCATTCTCAGGTGGTCAGCGGCAGGAATTTACATTGATGGATTCAGAGCTTACGCAGAGCCCTAGAATTCGCAAATTTCCCACGACCAGTCTGGGGCTGAAGATCCGTTCCGTATATAAGCATAAGCATAAGGGGGCTGAGCATGCAGGGGTTTCCGAGGTGCTTATCAAGTATCACCGCATCACACCCGATGAAATAGCTGCTGCTGCCGCAGAGAAAAAAGGAAAGCTGGATACTTCAGTTGTCGGGGAAGCTGTGGTGGTTAAGCCCCGTAAAATGAGTGCTGAAGAAAAAGAAGTTCTTTATGCAAAAATGACCGAGCTGGAAAAAAAGCAGGCTGTACTTGATGAATTAAAGGTTTTTTTCGATAAGTTTTATACCAATTTCGTGACCATAAACGAAGATTATCCGCGTATGTTCACACAGAGTAAATTCCTCTTGGAAAGTTCTGCTTTTGAGAATTTCCGGGCTATGCTTGAAAAACGCAATGTACTCGATAAGTATCGTAGCGCTGTGGTTTCGACTTCAGGTTTGCGGCTCAGCATCCGCACCCTCATGCCGACTCAGGTTGAACTCTGGGTAAAGGGAGACTATACGGTCATTTTCGACATGCAGGCTCATCAGATTACGGAAAATGCCTTGTTTCATCTGAAAAAGGAATATGGCGAGTGGAAGGTGGAGAATAAAACTGAATTTTAACCTGAAAAGGGGATGATTTAAAATCATCCCCTTTTTTAGATCTGTACTGAAGTCCACTTAAAAAGATTAGCGTATATTTCAAGATGTTGATTAAAAGTATCTGATCGCGCAGATTTTCCGGGACCTCTACTTAGTGTGATGGGTCCAGTATTCAACATTCGGGCTGAGGTGCAGAAGTCCGAATTCCTGACCAAGCTCAATGATCAGCACCAGAGCGAAACAGATGATGAGCAGCATTCCCGAATATTTGCGAATTGACCCTTGCGGCGAATATTTCCAGACAATGAATCCGGGCAGAATTCCGAAAATTATACATTCCCCGACTCCGCCCACGAGGTTGATAGCAACTAGGAAGATATCCGGGTAGAGAATCCCGACCAGTAGCGGCGGAATAAAGGACATGCACCAGACTACCACTTTATTTTTAGTTCCGAAATTGGTTGAAGCAAGGTCACGCATGAAGCTCAGCAGTGCTGTTCCGTTCGCCATGAAGGCGGTGGACATGGCTACGACTGCGAATATCAGAGCTACATATGTGAATACCGGGGTCTGAAGCAGATTTTCCAGTGGTATGGTTGCCGGGTCGTTTTTACCGAAGGCGGTGATCAGGTCAATGTGCGTTTCAGGATTGGAAAGCGGCAGCGCACCGAGTACAACCAGCAGCCACGTGAGATTCATGATCATCCCTATAGTGGTGCCTCCGATGATAGCGGTGCGAATTTTTTTGCGGTCATGATCCAGTGTCCGGCAGATGCTTGGAATTATGTTGTGAAAATGAAAGGCCATGAGCAGTACCGGAAGGCCAGCCGGAATGTAAGTCCAGTCCATATCTTTCAGATGGGCGGCGGAAACATCGGGGACAACCATGAAGACCAGCGCGCCGAAAGTTATCCACATAATGGAAACCATGTAGGGTGTGCATCTGTGCATCATCTTCATGCCTAAGGCGGTCAGCCCTGTGATCAGACCGAAATAAAGGATAATGACCATTGTCTTAGGTATAGTCGACTGCAGGCTCATGATTATGGATGATATTCCGCAAAGATAAGCAACCAGTATCCCATAGAGAATGATCAGGTTTGCAACAATTGTTACCCATTTTCCGGCATTGCCAAGTTCATGCTGAAAAAAGGTGGGCAGATCCGCATTCTCACTGAAGGTCAGGCTTTTTTGTTCGGAGTAGATCAGGGCAGTGAAGGTCATGAGAATCCACATGAAAAGTGTGGCGAAGACTGACGGGTAGAATCCAGCAGCGCAAAGATTCACGGGCAGGGCCAGAATACCTGCACCGAGCATATTTCCGACCACCACAAACATCATGGACAGTGCGGAAGCTGATTTTTTCTGCGTCATTCTTACCTCCTGTTGCAAATCCGTTAAAAAAAAGCCCGCACATTTTTTTCTGTGCGGGCTCGAAGTTTTTTATCTCTTTTCGATAAGGTTCAACGGGTGCGTTTGAACCATGGATTCAGGCGATAGGGCTTTATCCAGTTCTGCTTTGGACATGTACCCTTTTTCTATGACGATATCGTAAACAGAGCGCGAAGATTTCAGTGCTTCATTGGCAACTTCGGTTGATTTTTCATAACCGATGTAGGGGTTGAGCGCTGTTACCAGTCCTATGCTGTTTTCCACATATCCGCGGCAGATATCTTCATTTGCGGTTATTCCGGAGATGCAGCGGTCGGCAAGGGTGCGGAATCCACGGCGCATGATGGTAAGTGAGTTGATCAGATTAGCGGCGATCACCGGTTCCATAACGTTAAGTTCAAGCTGACCTGCTTCCGCAGCCATGCTTACGGTAACATCACTGCCGATAACGGTGAAGGCAATCTGATTGACCACTTCAGGGATAATCGGGTTTACCTTACCGGGCATGATTGAAGAGCCGGGAGCCATGGCCGGCAGGTTGATTTCATTCAACCCGCAACGCGGTCCGGATGAGAGCAAACGCAGGTCGTTGCAGATTTTGGAGATTTTTACAGCCACTCGCTTAAGTACACCGGAAAGTTGTACGTAAGCTCCTGTATCCTGAGTCGCCTCCACAAGATCCGGGGCCAGTTCCAGGGCAAATCCGCTGATTATTTTGAGCTTCTCGGTGACCATATGGGCATAATTCGGCGGTGCGTTAAGGCCGGTACCAATGGCGGTGCCGCCCATATTAATTTCGCAGATCAGCGCCTTGGCCTCACGCACGCGTTCAATATCTTCGCCTATCATTACTGAGTAGGATGAGAATTCCTGCCCCAGCGTCATGGGCACGGCATCCTGTAGCTGTGTGCGGCCCATCTTAAGGATGTGGGAAAATTCTTTGCCTTTGGTTGCGAAGCTTGCCTGCAGATATTCCATGGATTCAATGAGCTGATTCATCTTGGCGATGAGGGTCAGCCGCAGGCAGGTAGGATACACGTCATTGGTGGACTGCGCCATATTAACGTGAATGTTGGGATGCAGATGATCGTATTCGCCGCGTTTGTAGCCGAGGAATTCCAAGCCGATGTTGGCGATGACTTCGTTGGCATTCATGTTGGTGGACGTTCCTGCGCCGCCTTGAATGATATCAACTACAAATTGATCATGATGTTTGTCAGCCAGAAGCTCTTCACAGGCAAAGACGATGGCTTTGGTCTTATCATCTTCAAGCCTTCCCAGTTCATTGTTGGTCAGGGCGGCTGCTTTTTTGATTTGAGCCAGCGAATAAATAATATGCGGGTAGTGGGAGATGGGGATCCCGGTGATGCGGAAGTTTTCGGATGCCCTCATGGTTTGGGCACCGTAAAGAGCGTCCTCGGGAACTTCCTTCAGGCCGATGCAGTCGTGTTCATTACGAAATTTCATTTATTACTCCAAAAAATGCAGTGCAGGTATGTTGTGAAGAATGTGGAAAATGCCCTATATGAAAAACAGGGCACATTTTTACCGATTTTTAAAATTTTATCATATAAGTAAATAGCGTCAATACAACTGTGTGAAATCTTTGTCTACAATGTCTCTGTCGTTAGAAATGAGTATCCGTTTTTACCTTTCCTTTTTGCTTTGTACATCGCGTCATCCGCAATTCGGATTAGCTTTTCTTTTTCATCACCGTTTTCAGGGTAAATACTGATTCCTATGCTGACCCCGATTCTGTATATCTTTTCGCTGATGTAGAAAGGGGCGCGCATGGAATCGATGATGCGCTGGGCAACAACTTCAATTTCACCCGGAGCGCCGATATCCTGAAGGATGAAAATGAATTCATCGCCTCCTATGCGCGAGAGGGTATCACTGGTGCGCAGGCAATCGCTGAATCTTCCGGCGACTTCCTTGAGCACGGAGTCTCCTGCAATGTGGCCGAGCTCGTCATTAACCTGTTTGAAGTTATCAAGGTCGGCGTAAAGGATGCCCATTTTGATGTTATTACGTTTAGCGCGGGAAAGAGCCTGCTTTAAGCGGTCGTCAAAAAGCACCCTGTTGGGTAGACCTGTAAGGTTATCAAACATAGCCAGACGGCGCATTGTGTTCTCGTGTTCCTTGCGGTCGGAAATATCCATGAGAAAACCGTCCATGCGGATTATTTCTCCATCTGCATTCTTGACTGCCATGATGCTTTCACTGGCCCAGAATGTGGAACCATCCCTGCGTTTGTGTTTGGCTTCAAAGTTCTCTGCGTGCCCGAATTTATCCAGAATCGTCAGTAAACGGGCTCTGTCTTCGGGATTCTCGTAGCAGCAAGCTGAAATATTGATGTTTTTGCTGAGGAATGATTCCGATGAACTATAACCGTAGTAACTGGCCATTTGACCGTTGGCGCTGATGAATTTTCCTTGCGGAGTCGTCTGAAAAATACCCAGCGGAGCGGTTGTTACCAGCGCACTGTAGTTTTCTTCGGCCCTGCGCAGGGCTTCTTCTTCGTTTTTGCGGTCTGTAATATCAAGGATAAAACCGACCATGGTTCTTTCTTCGGGAAGCTTGGCCCCTTTTTCATACATCCAGCGCTCTTTGCCGTCATTGCAGATTATGCGGTATTCATATTCAAAGGGTTTGTTGCTGCTCAGTGCGCCGTTTATTGCATTCTTAAGGCTGGTGCGGTCATCGGGATGCACCAGATCATAGTACATGCTTTTCCCTTTCTTGAGGAAAATAGAAGGATCATAACCGCAGACTTTTTTAATTTTAGAGCTGATGTAATGCATTTCATAGGGGCTGTCCGTATCGCATTTATAGATGACGCCCGGCGCATTTCCGGCAATGGCTTCAAACAGATTGTCTTTACTCCGTAACTCTCTGTTTTGACATAGAAGAATCTGCTGTGATCTGTGGTGGTAAAAAACGAATATAATAGTGGAACATAGGAGAAGGATAAAACACAGCATTGCCAAGCGGATAGTCCGTGCGGAATACATAGAAGGGGTCGCATCAGTTTCAGGAGCGGAGATGGCTACTATAAGTCTTTTTTCTCCAAGTCTGGCCGTGTTCCATGCAACCAGTTTGCGTTCTACATGCTTGTTTCTTTGTACTGTAAATCTGTATTCGCCCACCCCTTGCTTTTCGTTTTGCATACGGGAATCAATGCGGAGCAGATCTTGATATTCTTTGTGAAGGTCAAAAATATTCTTACCGATAATATCTTTTTCCTGATCGTATATAACGATTCCGGAGCCATCTACGATATATCCGGAGCCGAATTTACCGATACGTAAATTGGCGACGTATTTGTCAACCAGTTTGTCCAGATCTATAACCACGGTCAGTATTCCCGCGAACCGTTCATTATCCCAGACCGGCATGTTCAACCCGGCAAGACGTATTTTTTTGTTTATCAGCGGTTTGGGGGTAATGAATCCGGTATGCATACCTGAAATAACGGAATAGTACTTTTCTGCCCAGTCCTGAGCTGCCTGATGGGCCAGCCCCAGCTGTGGAGTATTTATGTCTGAAGTTATGTCTTCTTTTTTTGGGGCAGAGTGGAAGCTGAACAGGATAATTTCGGTCTGGGAGCTCTGTTTTATTTTAAAAAGATGTTTGATGGAGTCGGAGGAACGTTTACCGTTGAGGAAATCAATAAGTGAGTAGTTGCAAAGAGTGTATGATGTGTTGACAATATCTTTCAGTTTGTCTTCCAGTGCGGTTGCAATCAGATTTGTCTGCAAGGCCTGGCTCTCATTGAAAATTTTTTCCTGTTCATCGATGGCGATCGTGTCCATCTTTAGACAGAAGTACCCGGCAAAGACCAAAATAGATATCAGTGGAATAACCAATTTAAACGGAACCCAGCGGCTGAAGAAGTCAGATGCGCCGGCCGGAATAATCCAGTTTCGCTCCGGGCTGCTGCTTTCAGCATTATCTTTGGGTGCATTCATGGTTTAATTCTTTTCCGGTTATTTATTTTTGACATTGCCTTGAAATTATTTCTTATTCCATCTGCTACATAGACCGCGATGCCGCACCATATAAAAGCAAATGTAATCAGTCTCGTAGAGTTAAACGGTTCCTTATATACAAAAATGCCCAGCATAAGGGCCAGCGTAGGGGCTATGTACTGCATCATTCCTAATGTAACCAGCCGCAGTCGGCGTGCTCCTTGAGCAAAAAAGATAAGCGGCATGGATGTTGCGGCACCGGCTCCAATCAGAAGCAGGTTCTCGATTACATTTATTTTAGGTATACTTATTTCACCAGAAAAAGCCAGCCAGATAAGATATCCTGCGGAAAAAGGGGCGAGTACGGCAGTTTCGACAAAAAGTCCCGGTAGGGATTGAACTGTCATAATCTTGCGCACCAGTCCGTAAAACGAGAACGATACCGCCAGTATTAACGCTATGTAAGGAACGTGTCCATAATCAATTATAGAATATCCGACCCCACAGGCTGCAAGCAGGATTGCTACGGTCTGCGTCCCGGTAAGTTTATCTTTCATGAAGGCGAAACCGAGCAGTGCATTCATCAGCGGAGTCATGTAATAGCCCATGCTGGTATCTATTACATGACCGTGATTAACGGCCCAGATGTAGATGAACCAATTGGTCCCAATGAGTAAGCTGCTTATAGTCAGCAGAATTTTACCTTTGCTGTCCGCAAGGGCTGTTTTGACTTCTTTCCATCTCTTTTTGTAGAAAAGTAGAATTCCTACAAAGACCAGCGACCAGATAATCCTGTTGCAGAGCAGCTCCAGAGCCGGAACATTTTCCAGTGATTTCCAGTAAACCGGTAACAGGCCCCAGAGAATGAATGCCCCTGCAGCGTATATCAACCCGTCATAAGTATCTTTATTCATCTTGCCTTGTCCTTTCATAATTGGAGGTAGGAAAGATATGTCAATCCCTACAAGGGTGCAACAAACTTTATATTTTGTGCTATAGGTACAGGCTTATTCTGTGCTGATATCAATGCAGATTATTGGTGAACGCGGCGTGTCGTATAATTTTGTAGAAACAGTTACGCAATTGTTGCCTGAAGCAAGGGAAATGTACGGGGCAGTGGTGTGCCAATCATTACCTGATTTAATGGTCAGGTAATATTCTTTCAGGGAGTGATCGGCGCCAGCCGGGGCGGGCTGGTATATCAGACGCCTGTTTTCTTTAAGCTTATACGGGTTGCAGATCGTCTCTGAAATCTGGACTCCGTGCGTATCCAGAATATATGCACACTCTATTTCCTTGGTTTCAGCTATGAAGGTCGATAATGCCGAGTCGGAAGTGTCCGGAGTGCCGTCCATAAGGGCTTCTCGTAGTTTCCCAGCCATTCTTTTGTAGCTGTTTTCCATAATCTTCTGGCGGTTTAATTTTTCCAGAATATGGGTTTTGAAACGTGAAGCTAAAAATTTTATGGGAGTATTATCCGTCTTAACTGCAATGGCGGCAGGTAAGGGCTTGCTGAAAAAGAAACCCTGAAAAACATCAATACCCATTGCCATCAGTGTGAGGGCTTCTTCTACCGTTTCAATCCCTTCGGCAAGAGGCATACACCCCGTGCGCTCGGCAAGGCTTATAAGCGAGCGGGTTACTGCCTTGTTGTAAAACTGTTTATTGATACCGGTGATCAGTGAGCGGTCTATCTTGATTATGTCCGGCTCAAGGGATGGGATACGGTCCAGATTTGAATGACCGGTCCCCACGTCATCAAGAGCGATGAGGAAACCGCAATCGCGGGAATTGCCGACAAAAGAACTCAAAGCACAGTCACTTCCGGCCTTGGATTCAATTATTTCAAGAATGATATTGTTTGTCGGTATACCGCACTGGGTTACCATTTTTCTGGTTAACCCGTAACCAAAAGTCTTTTCATTGATGATACCCGCGTCAATATTTACGGATAAAAGTAGTGAACGGTCTCTTTTTGAAATCGGTGCGAATGTTTCGAAGGCTTTCTTGCGGCAGGCTCTATCCAGTAGGGTAAGGGTCTTCAAGTCTTCACACATGCCGAAGAGCATGAACGGGGGAATGGTTTCCCCGGTGTGGGGATTTATGGCTCTGGTCAAGGCCTCGAATCCTATGACTCCCTTACGGTTCATGGATATAAGCGGCTGCAGCACGGTGGTCAGGCAATCATTTTCAATGATTTCTGCAATTGAGAAGTCTGTAGTGATATTCATAAAAGCAGTCGCTTAGTTTAAAAAGGCTTTCGACACAATCAAATTCTTAAGAGCGCTTAGAGTATTTGTTTTTCAAAAAGCGGCCGAAAGGGTGGGAAGTCCCTTTCGGCCGTTGCGATCTGATGGAGGTGGTCATCAGACCGAGGGTGGTCGGGCTTAACTGCCGATGCTAAATCCGACCTGCTGTACACTAATTGGGGTTAGAGTGATATGTGGTTAACGTGTTGTGCTTAGAGTGATTCTTCGCCGGTCCTGATTCTGATGGTCCGGTTAAGGTCCTGTACAAAGATGACACCGTCACCTTCTTTGCCTGTCTGTGCACCGGTTTTGATAGCTTCCAGTGCTCCGTCTATTTTTTCGTCATCCAGACCGATTTCGATGCGGACTTTTTTGAGCAGGTTAACTTCCATTACTACGCCGCGATATGTTTCGGTGAATCCTGCTCCTCTACCGGAGCCGAGGATGTTGGTAACCGACATTGTGTAGATTCCCTTGGCGTATAGGGCCTGTTTTACTGGGGTGAGGCACTCGGGCCTGACATATGCGATGATGAGTTTCATTATATTATTCCTCTCTTGCTGGTGGTTCGATTATTCGTTGGAGAAGATCTGAAAGCCGTTGTAGGATTCCATGCCGTGTTCGCTGATGTCGAGACCTTTCATTTCTTCTTCAGCTGTTACCCTGATGCCCATTATAGCTTTGGCGAGGCTGAAAGCGAGGTAGCCCATTCCGAAAGCCCAGACAAAGCAGGCTACTACACCGATGAGCTGAGTTGTGAGGATTCCGAAACCGCCGCCGTAGAACAGGCCGCCTGTGCCGTCGTTGAGTGCGGGAGTGGTGAAGAGGCCACAAGCGATAGTTCCCCAGGCACCGCAGACACCGTGTACGGAAACCGCACCAACCGGGTCGTCAATTTTCAGCACTTTATCAATGAACTCGATGGAAAGAACTACCAGGATACCTGCGATAATACCGATGATGATTGAAGCTCCGGGAGTAACGGTTGCGCAGGGAGCGGTAATACCTACCAGACCAGCCAGAGCGCCGTTACAGGTCATGGAGATATCAGGCTTGCCGTATTTGAACCAGGAGGTGAACATTGCACCGAGGGTACCCGCACAAGCGGAGAGACTGGTTGTTACAGCGATGAGACCGATGGAGCCGTCAGCAGTGGTGGTGGAACCGGGGTTAAAACCGAACCAACCGAACCAGAGGATGAATACACCAAGTGATGCCAGCGGAATGTTGTGACCGGGGATAGCTTTGGCTTTACCGTCAGCAGTATATTTGCCGATACGGGGTCCGAGGATCATAGCGCCTGCAAGTGCGATCCAGCCACCAACGGAGTGAACAACAGTGGAGCCTGCGAAGTCCATGAATCCCAGACCTTCGAGCCAGCCTGCACCGGAATCGCCGAGCCAGAGAGAGCCCCATGCCCAGTGACCTGAGATAGGATAGATCAGACCGGTAACAATACAGGTAACGAGAAGATAACTGCTGAATTTGGTGCGCTCGGCGATACCACCGGATACGATGGTTGCAGCTGTTGCAGCAAATACAGACTGGAAGAACCAGAAAGTAATGGTCCACTGTGAGTCGGGGTCGGTAAGTCCGATTCCTGCAAGGGAAAATCCGCTTGTGCCGATGAAGCCACCTGCATCAAGACCGAACATGAGACCGAAGCCGATCAGAAAAAAGATGATTGAACCGGCTGCAAAGTCGAGAAAGTTTTTCATCAGGATGTTACCTGCACTTTTTGCGCGGGTAAATCCTGCTTCAACGCATGCAAAACCTGCCTGCATAAAAAATACAAGTATAGCGGCGAGAAGAGTCCAGAGAATGTTACCGTGAACCTGAGACATAGCCTCTTCAGCCGCGAAAGCCGCGGAAGGTGCTGCCAGGAGCATGAGCATTGCGAGGGCCGGAATTTTACGGCCTACCATTGAACGTTTAATAGTCATACAGTCCTCCTTAGGGGTGTTGATTGCTTCAAGGATGTTTTTCTTTAAGCATGGACCGTGCCAAAAATATAACACTCTGAAATTATTGCATTTTTTTATATTGTGATAAAAATATCGATTACAAAAATGTATTTTTGAACGTTTTTGTCGTATTTGAACATATGTGAAATTACAAAAAGGTAAACTTGCAAATATGTAGCATCCTCAAACAGAGATAAAAATGACAAACAGTGTTCATTAGATTAATGATGGTAAAAAAAACAATAAAGTTGTTGACAATTTTTTTAGGACCCGGTTACAAGAAAGCCATGCAGACTTTTAACACCCTAGGCACTGGCCTCTCATACTTTTTTTACTTTTTTTATTTTTGGTGCTCCCACGCTTGTGGTCGGGTGGAGGTTTGCTAGTACAAAAAGTAAAAAGAACATAGCAAACGACCTCTACGAAAGGGCCGCAGGCGAAGAATCGCCGGCGGCCCTTTTTTTTTAACTAGGGTCGCCAAAAAGGGAAGCGGATCTTGGAGAACTAGAGGCAAACTTCAGGAGAAATTAAAATGCAGATTGGTAAAAGCGTAAGAATGGAGCGGATAGTAAACCGCAATACAGGCCGGACAATTGTCGTTCCCATGGACCACGGTATCAGCGTCGGCCCTCTTAAAGGACTTCGCTCCATGCGCCGGGCAGTTAACGATATGGTCAAGGGCGGAGCCAATGCCGTGCTCATGCATAAGGGCCTCGTCCGCTGCTCCCATCGAGAAGAAGGCGGCGACGTTGGCCTTATTGTTCATCTCTCCGCATCCACCTGTCTCTCTCCTCTTCCCAATAAAAAAACTCTGGTCGGTACTGTTGAAGACGCTCTTCGTCTCGGTGCTGATGCCGTTTCCATGCATGTAAATCTCGGTGACGAGTCAGAATCGCAGATGCTTTCCGATCTTGGTAAAGTTGCTTCTTCAGCCACCAATTGGGGCGTTCCTGTGCTTGCGATGGTCTACGCCAGAGGTCCTAAAATCAAAGATGAATACGACCCGGAAGTTGTTGCTCACTGCGCCCGCGCCGGAGAAGAACTTGGTGCCGATATTGTAAAAGTACCTTACACCGGTAATATTGAAACTTTCAAAGATGTGGTCGAAGGCTGCTGTATTCCGGTTGTAATCGCCGGCGGTCCCAAGCTCGATTCCACCCGCGATTTCCTCCAGATGGTTGCAGACTCCATTGAAGCAGGCGGTGCCGGTCTTTCCGTCGGCCGCAATGTTTTCCAGCATGAAAACCGCGTTAAACTGGTTGAGGCTTTGCACATGATTGTCCACAATGATGAAACAGTTGATAATGCTCTCGCGCACATCGGCGAATAGCTGAAGCTCAGGAATACGAAAATGAAAAAAATTATTTTTAAAGCGATCCCTTTCGATAAAAAATTAGTCAGCCTCGCCCTTGAATCCGGGGTGGATGCGATCCTGACTTCCCCGGAAGACAAGGAAACCATCGAATCCCTTGGACGTATAAATGTCATCACCCACGATGATATGCCCTGCGTAGCCATCAACGAAAAAGCCGATGAAGCCGTTGCTGTTGACCTTGACAAAAAAGGCAAAGACGTCTGCCTTGCGGCCGGATGGGAAATTATTCCAGTTGAAAATCTGCTTGCCCAGATTGATTCCCTCGCTCTTGAGGCCGAATCACTGGAGCGTGCAAGGCTGGCTGCCAGTGTTATGGAACGTGGTGCGGATTCAATCGTCGTCACTCCTGAAGGAGCTGCCGATCTCAAGCAGATAGTTGCAGAACTGAAACTTTCGCAGGGTAAAATGGATTTACAGAAAGCAACCGTAACCGGAATCGAATCCGCCGGACTTGCCCATCGGGTATGTGTGGATACCACCTCCAAGCTCAAAAAAGGGCAGGGCATCCTGACCGGTAATTCTTCCGCATTCACCTTTCTGGTACATGCGGAGACAGAATCCAATCCTTATGTCGCTGCGCGTCCTTTCCGGGTTAATGCCGGGGCCGTGCATGCTTATGCCATTCAGCCCGGTGATAAGACCACTTATCTTGAAGAGCTCCGTTCCGGTTCCGAGGTGTTGGTTGTCGATAAAGAAGGCAATACTTCCGTAGCAGTTGTCGGACGCAGCAAGCTTGAGGTCCGCCCCATGCTGCTTATAACTGCCGAGGTGGAAACTTCCGAAGGTCCCGTTTCCGGTAAGGTCTTTCTCCAGAATGCTGAAACCATAAGAGTCGTCAATGGTGACGGTGAACCTGTGAGTGTAGTAACACTTCAGGTCGGCGATCAGGTTCTTTGCCGTATTGATGAAGCCGGCCGTCATTTCGGAATGCGCATCAAAGAAGAGATTTCAGAGGATTAATAATAAAATGTCACAGTCCAGCAAAAAAAATCTTGGCGACCTTAGGGTTGAAATTGATTCCTTAGATAGTGAAATACTTGATCTTCTAAACAAGCGTGCCGCCGCATCCCTCGCTGTCGGCGCCATCAAGGCCGGATCATCCGATCAGATTTTCAAGCCTTTCCGTGAACAGGAAGTTCTGTGCGGCCTTACAGGTCGCAACCCCGGGCCGCTTCCCGCCGAACATCTCGAAGCCATTTATCGTGAAATAATTTCTTCCTCCCGCAGGCTGCAACGGCCTGAACGAGTGGTCTATCTAGGCCCCGAAGGGACATTCTCATATTTTGCAGGACTACAGCACATGGGACGTCAGGCCGATCTGCTCCCAAAAAACAATTTTGAAGATATTTTTGTGGCCGTTTCCAAGGGCGAGGCCGATTTAGGCATCATCCCCCTTGAAAATTCGCTCAAGGGAACGGTCGGGCAGAACGTTGATCTCTTTATGCGTTACCCCGTCTTTATTCAGGCCGAACTGTATCATCGCATCAGTCACGGGCTTATGACCAAGGGTGCCGATATAAGCGAGATCAAGACTGTTTATTCACACTCCAAGGCACTTGAGCAATGCACCGGCTGGCTGCGGGCCAATATGCCCGGTGCAGAGCTCGTGTCTGTGGAGTCCACAGCAAAGGCAGCCCAGATGGTAGCCGAAAGTGAAGGTCCCGTTGCCGCAGTAGGGCACGTGAAGCTTGCAAATTTGTTCGGTCTGCACGTTGCCGCAGAAGCAATTGAGGATCTGCCGGACAACTGGACCCGTTTTCTGATCATAGGACCAAAACCCGGCCAGGAAGATAAGCGCGATAAAACATCGCTCCTTTTCACCACCCCGGACCGCCCCGGTGCGCTGGTGGAAGTCCTGAATGAGCTTTCCGGTCATGACATCAATATGACGAAGCTTGAGTCGAGGCCCGCACTTGGCGAAAAATGGAAGTATATGTTTTTTGTCGACCTGCAGGGAGACCTCGGAGCCGAAGAGCATGAATCGCTCATTGAAGATCTTAAAAACCGCTGCCTGACTTTTAAGATTCTGGGGTGTTACCCGGCAGGCGCACAGGACGGCGGTTTGATTTAATAGGGATTCGTCGCTTTCATTATTGAAATAAATTTTAAAGACTGAGTGTCAGGATATATATAAAATGACTTCTGAAAACGTAATAATCGTAAAAGCTCCTTCGTCCAAATCGCTTTCTCACCGGGCGTTGATTGCAGGGGCATTGTCTGAAGGTACTACTGTGGTACTTGATCCTCTGGACAGTAACGATATCAACCGGACAATGGATTGTCTGGATACTATGGGCGCCCGGTTTAATATTGACGGCACTGCAACCACTGTGATCGGAATGAGCGGTGGCCCCAAGGGCGGCGTCAAGGAACCTGCTGTTCTGGAAATGCGTGATTCCGGCACCACCTGCCGATTGATCACCGCTCTCGCCGGAGCGGGCAATGGTCTTTTCCGGGTACAGGGAACTCCACGCATGCACGACCGTCCCATCGGAGCTTTGACCAGCGCGCTGGAATCGCAGGGCACTAAAGTCACTTTTTCCGATAAGCCGGGATACCCTCCGGTAACCCTCGAGGCTCACGGCTTTAAGGGCCGGGAAATAGATATTTCGATTGAGGAATCCAGCCAGTATATTTCCGGCCTGCTGCTCGGCGCGCCACTTGCGGACGATACAACAATCATAAATGTTATCGGAAAAAAAGCTGTTTCATGGCCTTATGTGGCTTTGACCCTGAATGTGATGGAAGATTTCCGGATCAAGTTTGAGGTCCAGCTTAAAGCAAATGGTGAATGGAAAAAGACTGACTGGAGGAAAGTGGAAAAGGTTGTGCCCGGTGAAATCCGTTTCGTGGTTCATCCTTCCAGATTTGAACGCGATGAGTACCGGGTGGAAGGTGACTGGTCCAATGCTTCATATTTTCTTGCTGCCGGGGCCGTAGGTAACAATCCTGTGAAGATTGAAGGAATGTCCGTAAATTCCCTTCAAGGCGACATGGCTATCATGTATATCCTCAAGTCCATGGGGGCTAAGATTGAGAGTGACGGACACAGCGTAACCGTGTATCCTTCCAAACTACACGGTGTGGAAGTGGATATGAGCAAATGTCCTGATCTGGTACCCACCGTCGCTGTTGCCGCCGCATTCGCGGACAGCCCGACTACCATCACCAATGTTGCCCACCTGCGCATCAAGGAATGTGACCGCTTAGAGGCGAGCGCAGCCGAGATCATGCGTGCCGGCGGAAAGGCCGAAATCACCGATGATTCCATCACCATTATTCCGGCGCCGCTAAAAAAGGGTGAACGCATTGTATTCAAGACTTATGATGATCATCGTCTTGCCATGTGTACCGCTATTTTTGCCATGGCCGGTATTGAATCCATTCCTGAAGAACCGGGATGTGTAGCTAAATCTTTCCCCGGTTTCTGGAGTGAATGGGAAAAAGTAAAAAAAGGAAACGGTTGTTAGCCATGGGGTGCGATTTTGAAAAAATTCACAGTGTAGCCATCGTCGGCTCCCGTGGACAGATGGGCGGCTTTCTCGCGCTCACTGCCGAAAGGGCCGGGCTGATGGTCTACCGCTTTGATACGCCCCTTGATGAGGAGAAGATGGCCCGCCGTCTCCCGGATACCGATCTGGTTATCCTGTGCATTCCGGTAACGGTTATGGACGAGGTTCTTCCTGTCGTCATTCCGCATATGAGGAAAGGGGCTATCCTTTCTGATGTAGGTTCGGTCAAGGGCCGTCCTATTGAGCAGATGCTGCGGTCCTACGATGGTCCGGTAGTTGGAACACATCCCCTGTTCGGACCGGTTATTCCCACTGACTTCGATCCCACAGTGGCTCTTGTAGCCAAACGTGAGGAAGACCGTCCGGCTCTGTTTGCGGTGAAGGATTTTTTCGAACGCCTAAGTTTCGGTGCCTTTGAATCTTCCATTGAAGAACACGATAAGGCTATGGCCATGATTCAGGCCCTGAACTTCAGCTCCACAATCGCTTTTCTGGCTTGTTCCCGGGAAATACCCAACATTAAAAAATTCGTAACTCCATCTTTCAGACGCAGACTCGAATCCGCGCGTAAGATGGTAACTCAGGACAGCGATCTCTTCAGCACTATTACCGATGCAAATCAGTACAGTCAGGAAGCGACTCGTCTGTTCCGTTCTTTTCTCTCCCTCGCAGCCGCAGGTGATATGGATCTGCTCGCAGACCGTGCTTCTTGGTGGTGGCGTGACAACAATACCTAGGGAGAAGTGCATCTGAAAATTAAAAGACCGCGTTCTCCCGGAACGCGGTCTTTTTTTTTATAAAATTGGTTTAGGCGGATATAATAAAAGGATAAAACGGAGAATGAACATGAAAATTGAACTTACCCAGTATGGCAAATGGTTGCCTGCTGACACGCAGACCCCGATCAGCCTGTACCTGGGGCTGGTGGGCGAAGCACCGGGGATTCTACTGGAAAGTGCCGAAGTTGACGGCAGACTCGGACGTTACAGCCTTATCGCATGGGATTTCAGACTGAAACTTTCGCCCATGAACGGTAAGCTTTCCGTTGAATGTGCGGATTCCCGTCTGGCCGGGCTGGCAAGTTATTCGGGCATGGATTTTCTGGATGGAATGCGTGCAGTCATGAAGGCTCTGCATTTAAAAGCGCAGCCGGAAGTGGGCGAATTGCCGGCGCTGACCCGCGGGCTCTACGGAACACTCGGCTACGGCATAGCCGGAATGCTCGAACCCAAACTTAAAGATAAGCTTCCTGCTGACGATGCTGAAGTCAGACTGGCCCTGCCCGGACGGGTGGTGCTCTTCGATCACCTCAAACATAGCTGTTGTTTCCTTTCCCTTGATAAGGATGACGCTCCGGAATTCACCCCGCCTGTTTTCGGCGCCGAGTGCGAACCCACCAAGGTTGGCGATCCTGTTGCAGTGCCCGGTAAGGAAAAATATATGGAAGGAGTCAATAAGGTTAAAGATCTTATTGCGGAAGGTGAGTGCATTCAGGTTGTCCTTTCGACCCGTTTCTCCGCTCCTTTCAGCGGAAATTCTTTTGATTTGTACCGCAGGCTCCGTCAGGCAAACCCTTCACCGTTCATGTTTTACATGAAGTTCAGCCGCGAAGAAATCCTGCTCGGTTCTTCACCTGAAATGATGGCTCGCTGCGAACGCGGAAGGCTGGAAGTAAGACCCATCGCCGGAACCCGCCCGAGAGGCAAGGATGCTGCAGGGGATCGCAAGTTCGCTGAAGAGCTGCTGGCTGATCCCAAGGAAATTGCCGAACACGTTATGCTGGTCGATCTCGGCCGCAACGACCTTGGCCGTATCGCCAAGCCCGGAAGTGTGAGTGTGGAGAAGTTCAAGCAGATTGAATATTTCAGCCACGTCATGCACATCACTTCCTACGTAGAAGCAGATTTACGTGACGATCATGATGCCATTGATGTGCTTCAGGCCACCTTCCCGGCGGGAACTCTTTCCGGTGCCCCTAAAATACGGGCCATGGAAATCATTTCCGAAATCGAGGAAGTTCCCCGCGGACCTTACGGCGGCTGCATCGGTTTTATCGGGCTGGATAAGGATACCGTAAACCTTGATACCGGTATCACCATCCGCTCCATGTGGATCCGTGACGGCAAGTGCCATTGGCAGGCCGGGGCCGGAATTGTTTATGATTCCGATCCTGAAATGGAATGGAAGGAATGCAACAACAAGGCAAGAGTACTCAAGGAAATTCTTCAGTCGGAGGGCGGTGATGTTTTTACTCGTGGATAATTTTGATTCGTTTACCTTCAATCTGGTGCAGGCTTTCCAGCAGTTGGGAGCTGATCCGCTGGTATTGCGTAATGACCGTGAGGAAATCCTCGAACTGGCCGAATCCGGTAAACTGGAACGGGTCTGCCTGTCTCCCGGACCGAGCAATCCTGAAAATGCCGGGCTTTCTCTTGAATTCCTATCCCGGCTGCCCAAGGAAGTCCCGGTACTGGGAGTATGTCTCGGACACCAGACTTTAGGCCATTTTGCAGGGGCATCAGTAGTTCGTGCCGGACGCATCATGCATGGCAAAACTTCAGACATTTACCATAAAAATGACGGCATCTTCAGCGGACTGGATAATCCTTTCAACGTCTGTCGTTATCATTCACTTGTTGTTAATGTGGACGAAGCCCCGGACATGCTGGAGCTGACCGCGTGGACTGATCAGGATGAAGTAATGGGCTTACGCTACAAAGACCGTCCATGGACGGGATTGCAGTTTCACCCGGAATCTATTTTGACCCCGGACGGACCGAAGCTCTTAAAGAACTTTTTGGACGGAAATATTTAACTCTATCATTATATATAGAAGGAAATAAAAATGTCACAGATTATAAGCGAATCCCTGACCGCTCTTTCTTCCGGTCAGGACCTGACCACAGAACAGGCCGATGCTGTATTCGAGGAACTTTTTTCCGGTGAAATGACCAATGCTCAAGCTGGAGCGCTGCTCATGGGGTTGCGCTGCAAGGGCGAGAAAGCGGTTGAGATTGCCGCCGGTGTACGAGCAGCTTTGCGTGAAGCAAAGTTAATCAAAGGTATCAATAGCCCGTGTATCGATACCTGCGGTACCGGGGGAGACGGTACCAATAGCTTCAACTGTTCCACGGCGGTAGCTCTTTTCCTTGCGGATATGGGGTATCTGGTTACCAAACACGGCAACAGGGCGGTTTCATCTTCCTGTGGTTCCGCTGATGTTCTGGAAGATATGGGTGTGTCACTGGGAACAAACGCAAATGAGGCCCGTGATGTGCTTCTGCGCGATAAATTTGTGTTCCTGTTTGCCCCGAATTACCACCCGGCCTTTGGAAAAATAGCTCCAATCCGTAAGGAATTGGGAATTCCGACTCTTTTTAACCTCATGGGCCCACTCCTGAACCCTGCTCGTCCCACTCATCAGATTCTCGGTGTCGGCAGACCGGAAATCCTGCGTTTGATGGCTGAGGTGCTGGTGTTGACCAATGTTGAGAAGGCTTATGTAGTCCACGGTGCCTGCAATTTTGACGAGCTGACTCCCTTTGGCGTGAATGAGGCTTTTCTGGTGGAAAATGGTGAGCTGACCGAAGTTAAAATCGATCCGGCTGATTACGGATTTGCCTTGTCAAAGCCTGAAGATGTAGCTGTTAATGATCGGGAAGAGGCTCTGTCGACTATTCGCAAGGTGCTTTCCGGAAAAGCTCCGCAGGCCATGCTCGATATGGTGGCGTTGAATCTTGGTGCGGCGCTCTCCATTCTGGATGGTATCTCTTTGAGCGAAGGCATGGAAAAAGCCAAAGCCAAAGTAGCTAAGGGTGTGGATAAGGAATACTAGGCCATGCTTGAAAAATTTAGAATAGCGAAACAGGCCGAGCTGGATATGCTGCAACGGATGCAGGCCGAAGGAAAAAGTTTTACTCCCTATGCGGGGGAACGTTCATCTTTTGCCGATGCAATCCGTCGTGATAAAAACGGTCTGAAAGTCATTGCGGAGTACAAGCGCGCTTCCCCGTCAAAGGGAGATATCAATCTCGGGCTATGCGCTGCGGATGTCGCCGGGATGTATGCTGCCGGAGGAGCTTCGGCTATTTCAGTGCTTACCGAGGAGCAGTACTTTAAGGGTAATCTCAGCTATCTTGATGAGATAAAATCCAGTGGACTTCCCATGCTGCGTAAGGATTTTCTGACCGATCTGCTACAGATCGAACAGACCGTGGCAACCCCAGCTTCGGCGCTGCTGGTGATTGTCCGAATGTTTAAGGATGACGGTTATCTTAAGGAAATGATAGAAAGGACGCATGCAGCTGGACTTGCTGCGGTTGTTGAGGCTTTCGATGAAACCGATCTTGTACGGGCCAAGAAGGCCGGTGCCGAGATTATTCAGATCAATAACCGTGATCTTGATACCCTAGGTATCGACATGAATCGTTCTGTCGAATCAATCAGGCAGAAAGATGAAGGCGAAATCTGGATCTGCGCAAGCGGGATCAGCGAGCCGGAAGACTGTGCCCGAATGAACGAACTTGGTTACGATACTGTACTTGTCGGCACTTCCATTATGTCCAGCCCGGACCCGCAGGCCAAGCTCGCATCGCTGGTTGCCGGGGGCAGGTCATGAGTATGCTGGTCAAGGTTTGCGGCATGACTTCCAAACATGATGTGTCCATGTGCGCGGAGCAGGGTGCGGATTTTCTGGGATTCATCTTCCATCCTTCCAGTCCACGTAATGTGGATACTGATTTTGCCCGGTCCGTTAAACCTGACCGTGCTAAAAAAGTAGGTGTATTCGTAAAGCAGAGCGCAGCGGAAGTAATCGAAATTCTGAAAAACGGCGCGCTTGATTTTGCTCAGCTGCACGGCGGACAGAACGAGGAGTTCTGTGAGGCTGTTGGCAAAGAGCAGGTAATTAAAGTGCTCTGGCCTCAGAAATATGAATCCGTAAAAGAGTTTCAGGCAGATATTGACCGTTTTGCTCCTCATTGCGCATACATGCTTTTTGATGCCGGTAAGTCCGGCGGCGGACATGGCATGTCCATGGAATTTGAGGTTTTTAAAAAAGTGACCATTCCGGTTCCATGGCTTTTGGCGGGTGGCCTCTCCGCCGATAATCTACAAGAGGCCTTAAGCATAGCTAAACCAAGCGGGGTTGACCTGAATTCCGGTGTGGAATCAGAACCCGGCAAGAAAGATAAGATGAAACTGGCTGCGGCTTTTGCAGCCATTAATTAAAAACAATTTGCCAGACAAGGCGGCGAAGCCCTACTAAAAGTTTTTGAAGAGTCCAGAGAAATTTTTCCCCAAAAGTTTCTTTGGCCCCCTGAGGGCTGCCGGAGGCATATAAAAATAAGGAAAAGATCATGAAACGAGGATATTTTGGAGATTACGGCGGACAGTTTGTACCTGAACTGCTTATGCCGCCGCTGCTTGAGCTGGAAGAGGCCATGGAAAAGATCATGAAGTCCGCTGAATTTCAGCAGGAATTCACCCGTCTGCTGACTGATTTCGTCGGTCGTCCCACAGCGCTCACCCATTGCGCGAATATTTCCCGCGAACTGGGCTTTAACCTATGGCTTAAGCGTGAAGACCTCGCCCACACCGGCGCTCACAAAGTTAACAACACCGTCGGTCAGGCTTTGCTGACCAAGATGATGGGCAAGCCTATGCTTCTGGCTGAAACCGGGGCCGGTCAGCATGGCGTTGCCACCGCTACCGCCGCGGCTCTGCTTGATCTTGACTGTGAAATTTACATGGGCGCTCTGGATGTAAAACGTCAGTCTCACAATGTGCGCCGCATGGAACTTCTGGGTGCCAAGTGTGTTCCTGTTGAGTCCGGTACCCAGACTTTGAAAGACGCCATCAATGCCGCCCTGCGGAAATGGATCGCTGACCAGCGTACAACTCATTACTGCTTCGGTACTGCCGCGGGCCCGCATCCTTTCCCGCTTCTGGTTCGTGAATTTCAAGCCATCATCGGCCGCGAAGCCAAAGCCCAGTTCAAAGAAAAAACAGGTGAACTTCCTTATATGGTAGTTGCCTGCGTTGGTGGCGGTTCCAACGCCATCGGAATGTTTCATGAATTCGTACAGGAAGAATCTGTCAAGATAGTCGGTGTTGAAGCTGCGGGAACCGGTGAACCCGGCTGTACCAACTCCGCGCCGATCAATCTGGGGACTCCCGGCGTGCTGCACGGTATGAATACCCTGCTGCTCCAGACCGAGGAAGGACAGATTCTGCCTTCCCATTCAATCGCACCCGGCCTTGATTACCCCGGCGTAGGACCGGAACACGTGCATCTGCATGCTTCCGGCCGCGCTACCTACGGCTCTGTCAATGACCATCAGGCCTTGAATGCATTCCAGATGCTTTGCCGCAGGGAAGGAATTCTGCCGGCTCTTGAAAGTTCACACGCTGTTGCATGGGTGCTGGAGAATCGTGACTCCATCCCCAAAGATGCCAACGTAATAGTCAACTTGTCCGGTCGCGGCGACAAGGACATGGGCATTCTGGAAGACTACCTCGCCGAGCATGGAAAATAAGGGGATATTAAAATGAGTATTACCAAACTTGCAGATAAAATTAATGAGGCCAAAGCTCAGGGACGTATAGGACTGATTCCTTTTCTGCCCGGTGGATATCCTAATCGAGATCAGTTCTGGAAAGAAATTCTGGAACTTGATGAGCACGGCGCGGACATAATCGAGATCGGCATGCCTTTTTCCGATCCTGTGGCAGACGGACCTGTAGTCGAGGCCGCATCTCTGAAATGTCTTGCTGACGGAATTAATCTGAGATGGATTCTGTCCGGTCTTTCTGAAAATCGCGCAAAGATCAATGCCGGGGTGCTGCTTATGGGGTATTACAACCCGGTGTTGCAGTACGGACTGGAAGATTTTGCCAAGGATGCCTGCGCGGCCGGGGTAAACGGACTTATCATCGCTGACCTGCCTTATGAGGAAGGCGTGGAATTTCGTGATCTGCTCGCCAAGTACGACATAGCGCTTATCCCGCTGGTCGGCCTGAATACCGAGCCTGAGCGCATGGCCCTTTATTCCAAGGGTGGCAACGGTTTTTGTTATTATGTATCAGTACTTGGAACTACGGGAGGAACGGCTTCATTGCCTGAAGAAATCAAGGAAGGTCTTGCCAAGGCACAGGAAGTTTTTGATATTCCGGTGGCTCTCGGTTTCGGCCTTAAAGAGCCAGCTCAGCTCAAGGAGCTTGAAGGGCTGGTCGATGCTGCTGTTTTCGGCTCCGCGCTGATCAAGCACATTGACTCCGGCAAAAGTTCTGCTGAATTTATGAAAGTCTGGAAGTAAGATTTGTCTTCGGCGTCCAGAGGAAACCCTTTTGCAAAAGGGTTTCCTCTGGACCTCTTTCCCAAAAACTTATGAAAGGACTTCGTTACGTTATTGGTGAAGCCTGCTGTTCAGGAGAAATTATGAATCAAGATGAATTTACTCGTAAGGCAAAGAAATGGGATAGCAACCCGGAACGCAAACGTATTGCAGATAATTTTGCCGCTGCAGTGGAAAAGGCGGTTGATTTTACGGAAAAAAGTGAAGTCCTTGATTTTGGCTGCGGAACGGGACTGGTCGGCCTGCGTTTCGGCAAAAGAGTTAAGACTCTCTATGCACTTGATACATCCGCAGCCATGCTGGATATGCTTAATGCAAAATTAGCGGATGAAGATTTCGGCAATGTCGTGGTGATTCCGGTGGCTCTTCATGAAGCTGTATTGAGGAATGATTCGCTCGATGCAATCTTCACATCCATGGCTATGCACCATGTTGAGAACCTGCCGGAAGTGCTGGAGCAGATGCGAAAATTATTAAAGAAGGACGGCAAGCTGGTTATCGGGGAACTTCTGCCGGAGGACGGCAGTTTTCACGGTGATAATGTTGTGCCTTATAATGGGTTTGAACCGGAATATTTAGCTGAAATGGTTACCAATGCCGGATTTTATGCCGTGGAGCATCAGAATCTGGGCATCTACAATAAGCCTGATAAAGAAGGCGTTGTCCGCCAGTACGGGACATTTGTTTTGATTGGACGGAAGTAGGGCTATCTTAGCCTTTCAAATAGCCCCGCTCAATCATTCCGGCCTCGTCCTGAAAGCAGCCCATGGCTGTGAGCATTGGTATGAAACCCATTTTTTTGTAGAATCCTTCCTTACCCGGCACCGCATAGAGTATGGTGCTTACTGACCCGAGCCTTTCCATCATGGCGGTCATCATTTTTTTGCCGAGTCCGATTGATTGGTATTCCGGGAGAATACAGAGGTCGTAGATTGCGGCTTGGAATTCACCGTCGCTGATCGCCCGGGCAAAGCCGATGAATTTATTACCATCTTTGGCAAAGCAGAGCAGTTCGCTGTTTGCGGCAGCTCGGGACAGTTTTTCAGGATCGCGGGTTCCTAAAGGTGCTTTTTCAAAAATTTCAGCTATCTTTTCCCAATCGATATTTTCCGGTTTAAAGCTCAGAGTAATGTTCATTATGTGCTCAATTATTTTGGGGTTTTTCCGGCCAGATAATTTTCCAGTCCCTGACCCGATCATTAATTATGTTGGCCTGATGCAAAGCGCGGTACAATGTTCCGTTGTTACGCATTATCTGCAGCCCTTTCTCAAGAGCTTCGTATATCTTTTTTCCTCTTTTCCTCTTTTTTGAAATCATGAAGTGCCTGCTGTATGGAAACTTTATTTTGACTCCTTTTACCAGTTGAAGACCGCAGGTGTTCAAGTAGCTGCTGTTAATATCCTTGGGGAATTCAAGTATGGTGTAGTCCGCTCTTTTACGGGCAAGCATCTCAAAAATGAGGGGGTAAGTGGGGGCTGTCTGGATTATTTTATTGCCCATTCTGCGAAGTGTCTTCCTGTCTAATTCCCATGACATTCCGACTATGGGAACATGTTGAATCAGATCGCTGAGATTTGGAGTTTTTTTAAGTAATTCTGAATAATCACATGCGTATATCCCTTTTTCAAATTCTCCCTTGCTTATGAATGGAGAGGTTTTATACACGGTGTTGTCAAACTGGTCTTCCCACATGTCTGTTGCGAGAATATGGACTTTTCCTTTCTTGAGTTCGGAAATGCAGCGGGTGTAATTGGGGTAGGGAATAAACTCAAATTTTGCATTCATTCCTCCAAGACTTAAAGCCTGCTGCATTATGATCAGCGCTATTGCCGGGCGGCTGGCGTGTGGGGAACTATAGTCATGTATTTCAAGAGGATTACCGCCTTTTTCACTAACCATTTTGTCGTATGTCTCTTTGTTCAGCTCAATTCCTGCAACATAAATGGGCGGCTCCGCGCGCAAAGATGCCGGGCAGAGCAGAATCGCGAATAATATATATATGAAAATTTTCATATTTCGTTCCTCATGGTACGAGGCTTATACTATTTAGAAGATAATGTAACTATTAACTTAAATCCCTTATTGCAGTTTTTCGCACTTATTTCACCATCGTGGATGCGGACGATTTTTTTTGCGGCGGCAAGTCCAAGTCCTGAGCCGGGTATTTCCTGCGCCTTCAGTCTATGAAAAGGATTGAAAATTTCTTCCAGATCATCTTCCTGAAGTGGAATATGGGTGTTTGTTACCTCTATTTTAACGGTTTCTTTTACTCTAAACAGGTGCACTGAGATTGTGCCGCCCTGATCAGTATACTTAAAGGCGTTTCCCAGAATATTATCCATAACTATTCTTATTCCGTTGCGATTGCAGCCGGAAAGCTTGATATCCGTAAGTTCGGTTTCCAGTTTCAGATTGTTGCGCTCAGCAATATATTTATACTGTTCCAGCAGTTCGTTTAAAAGTCCTTTCATGTCGACAGTTTCTTCAAGGGCCGGAGGCTTGTGCAAGTCCAGCTTGGAAAATTTGATAATCCTGCCGATCAGATCATCCATATGGGTTATTTCCGCCTGCATGCCGTTTACAAACACATCGCACCCGGATGTGTTACCCTGCTCGATGCGTTCTTTAAGCATTTCAAGGGATATACGCATTCTCGCCAGAGGGCTGCGTAGTTCGTGCGAGACATTGGCTGTTAATTCCCGGCTGGACTTAACCATTTTTTCCAGTCCTTCAGCCATATGGTTGAACGCTTTACCCAGTTCAGCCACTTCGTCTTTACCCTTTATTTCAACTCTTTGTTTAAGATCCCCTTTACCCATTCTGGAAGCAGAGGCGGTAAGTTTTTTTAGCGGACGCACCACCCTTCTCGATACCGGTATAAGGAAGAGGGCGGCAATAATCGTTAAAACCGCCTGCGCTCTAAGAAACCAGCTTTCTTCATTGAATTTGGGTAGGGAATGATAAAGATGATAGGTAAACGGGTAGCCCTGCGGGAGTTTGCCCGTATAAACTCCGTAAATGCTTTTCATGCTGTCATCGCGTTTTTTATAGACGTAAATCCCTTTGCTCGATTTCGCGCTGTTACCTTCTGTAAATTCGGTCATGTCCGGAACTTTTGTGGAGGATGAAGCAATAATTTCACCATACGGGCCGGTTATCCATATGTGTGCCTCTAAAGATCCGCTCAGGTTTTTAAGCAGGGGAGTGATTATCTTTCGTTCTGTTTCCGGTGAAGTGTGGACGTCACCCAGTTCCATTTCCACAAGGTTTTTTACAGTTAAAACCTGACGTTCCATGTGGTGCACGAGCGGGCTTTTGTCCCACGACATATGCAGCAGGACGTAAATTATCAGTTCGGAAACAACAAGAACCAGCAGAAAGGAGAGAAAAATTTTTAGATAGGTACGACTTATTTTCATTATTCGCTCACAAACATATATCCGGTTCCCCAGACGGTTTTTATGCGGGATTCGTGTTTCGGATATGGCTTGAAGAGCACGCGAAGTTTGCTGATATGTACATCAATGCTGCGGTCGAATGCATTGAAATCCTTACCCCATACCGAGGTCATCAAGTCATCGCGAGTCATTGGTTTTCCAGCGTTTTCCATTAATGATTTAAGTAGCTTGAACTCAGTTGATGATAATTCTACGGATTCGCCGTCGATTTCTAGTTTCTGATGGGCCAAATGCAGGATGAGTCCGGCTACTTTGATTTGTCCGGAATTGAGCTTTGCAGTCAGTCGCGGTTCCTGTGTACGGCGCAGAACCGCTTTTATGCGGGCCAGCAGTTCACGGGGATTGAAAGGCTTGGAAATATAATCGTCCGCGCCGAGTTCAAGGCCGACAATCCGGTCGGTGTCTTCCCCTTTCGCGGTCAGCATGATTACTGGGACACTGGAGTGCGGACGCAGTTCTCGCAGAACTTCAAGACCGTCTTTGCCGGGCATCATTATGTCCAGAATTACTATTCCCGGTGATTCATTTTTTACTTTTTCAATCAGTCCGTCGCCGGAGGAGAGGGTCAGGACTTCGTACCCGTATCCTTCAAGGTACTGGGTGAGCAACTCTCTCAGCTTAGCATCGTCATCCACTATGAGTACGGGGTATTGTTGTTCCATTTTTATATTTTACCTGCCTCTGACTTCTTGCGGAAGGGGTGGGGATATATTTTTACATTTGTTTACAACTTTTAGCATCAGCTCAAAACAATTTACTCACTTTGCAGGTATTAGAATTAAAAATGGAAAGCAATGGAGAATAAAAATATGTCCTCAACCAAGTTGAAATTAACCGCGATCTGCATGCTGGCCTTATTCGGCCTTACCGCTTGCTCTCCGTTCAGACCGGAACCGCGTAAGACCCTTACTTTGGGGGTTCCTCCTCAATATGAACTCTATTCCGGTAAACCGCGCGATCCCGGTAAATGGTGGGAAAGTTTTCATAACGAGGAACTTAACCGGCTGGTGGAAGAGGGGCTTGAGGCTAACTTTGATGTGCGTATCGCATGGGCCAGACTGCGTCAGCTGCGTTCCACGGCAGTAAAGTCAAGAGCCGATCTATATCCGAAATTGGACGGTAAAGGGACTTATACCAATTCCCGGTCCGGTAATGACGGCACCGAAGGCTCCAAGGGGGCCACCGATAGCGATTCTCACAAATTGGGTCTGGCTGCATCATATGAAGTTGATTTCTGGGGAAAAATTGAAGCCGAGGCCGCTTCCGGCGAGTTGAATTATCTTGCGTCCCGTGAAGATGTGAATGCCGCAGCCATGACCGTAGCCTCCGAGGTTGTTAAATGCTGGCTGCAAATTCAGTTGCAGCGCAAGAAAAAAGCAATTTACCGGAAACAGCTTGAAACTAACGAAACTTATCTTGAACTTATTGAACTCCGTTTTCGCAATTCGCTTGCCACAGCCCTGGATGTTTATCAGCAGCGGGAAACAACAGCCCGGACAAGGGCTTTAATTCCTCCTGTGGAATCTCAGGAACAGCTGAAGCTGCATGAGCTTGCCTACCTGCTGGGAAAACCAGCCGGGAGTATCGATGTGAGCACGGTGGATTTTCCCGACCTTCCGGACCTCCCGGGACTTGGCATTCCTTTTGACCTTCTTTCCATGCGCCCTGATGTACGGTCCGCCGGGCTTAAACTGCAATCAGCGGATTGGGCTGTAAGTGCTGCGAGAGCCGACCGCCTGCCCGCCATCAACCTTTCCGCAGAGGCTATGTTTTCCAGTGCCCAGCTGGCTAATATTTTTTCCGGCTGGATGACGACCCTCACTTCTTCAATCGCCGGACCTATTTTTGACGGCAACAGGCGTGAGGCCGAAGTGGAACGCACCCGTGCCGTGGTTGATGAAAGACTGCTGAACTATAAAGACACGGTTTATACCGCGTTTAAGGATGTTCAGGATTCACTTGTGCAGGAAAAATGGCAGCACGAATACATTACAGCCCGTAAGAATCAGCTCGAAGCGGCAAAACGTAATCTTGATGAAGCCGGGTCCCGCTACCTGCAGGGGCTGGAAGACTATCTGCCTGTGCTGAATGCTTTGGTCAGCGTGCATAATCTTGAAATCAATATTGCACAGGATGAGGCTGATCTGCTCAGTTACCGAGTTTCCCTGTATCGTGCCCTTGGCGGTACCTGGACCTCTTCCCTTGAGGACGGTGCGGAGCTCAAGCCGGAAACTGAAGATATGGAAGCTGTTGCTGCTGCAAAAAAAGTTGAAAATGAAATCGTTCCTGCAAAAGAAGGTATTTAGATATGGCTAAGAGAGTATGGTATTATATTAAACAGATAGGTCTTAAGGGCGTTCTCCCTCTGCTGATTATTTTCGCGGCTGTTATCGGGGGGAAAACCCTGGTCGCCACCAAACCTGTAGCAAAGAAAAAGCCTCCCGTCGTTTCCGCTCCCCTTGTTAATGTGAGTGTTCTGGACGTCAGTGATGTACATGTCTGGACCCCTGTCATGGGTACTGTTGAGGCTGCCCGGGAGATCAATCTTGAGCCGCAGGTGGCCGGCAGGGTTATTTCAATTAGCGACACTTTTATTCCCGGTGGATATTTCAAAAAAGGGCAGGAGGTTCTGCGTATTGATCCCCTCGATTATGAGTTGGCGGTTAAACAGCAGGAAGCGGTGGTCACCGATGCGGAATACAGCCTTAAGCTTGAAAATGGACAGCAGCGGGTTGCCGGGCGTGAGTGGAAACTGCTCAAGAAGTCATCCGGCGGCACCGCTCAGGAGGCAGAACTCGCCCTGCGTAAACCGCATCTGCAAAAGGCCAGAGCGGATCTCACCTCGGCAAAAGCCAAACTCAGACAGGCTCGCATCGATCTTTCCCGTACCCGGGTGGTAGCTCCTTTCGACTGCATGGTGGTCAGCAAAAACGCCGATCTCGGTGCCAACCTGAACCTTAACGATACAATTGCTTCTCTGGTAGGAACCGAGGAATTCTGGGTTGTCGTATCCGTTCCCGTGGACCGACTGAGCAGTATAGTCGTTCCTTCCGCCTCTAATAACTTTAAGGGTTCCGCGGCTCGGGTGATCATGGGAAGCGGCAAAACTGCTGTTGAACGTGATGGTGCAGTGCTGCGCTTATTGCCTTCACTTGAGGAAAAGGGACGCATGGCCCGGGTTATAGTCTCAGTCAAGGATCCCCTGAATCTAAAAGGAACGAATGTTCGTCCGCTGCTTCTGGGCAGTTATGTCAATGTTTATATTGATTCCGGCATGCTGGAAAATGTGGTTGCCGTACCGCGCACAGCGTTCCGCGACAACAATACCGTCTGGATAATGAAAGAGGGCGGGCTGCTCGATATACGCAGTGTTGATCCTGTCTGGCGTGATCAGGATTATATTTACCTCGGTACCGGTGTGAAGGCCGGTGAAAAGCTGGTCATGACCGACATCTCCGCTCCGTTGCAGAATATGAAACTGCGTGAGAACGGTTCCGGTTCCATGAAGCGGAAGGTCGACGGTTTCAAATCCGAAAAGGTGAATACCAATGGCTGAGCAGAATAAATTTAAAGGCCCTATTGCATGGATGGCCGGAAACCCGGTTGCCTCCAATCTGTTGATGATAGTACTTCTGGTCGGCGGACTGGTGCTGGGGACTAATATCAAGCAGGAAGTCTTTCCTGAGTTTACCACCGACACAGTGACGGTCCGGGTCGTATACAGCGGAGCCAGTCCTGAGGAAGTGGAGCAGGGTATTGTCCTGTCAGTGGAAGAGGCTATCAGCGGTCTTGACGGGGTTAAAGAGGTTACTTGCACCGCAGCTGAGGGCAGTGCCACAATTGTGGCGGAAGCCATCGAAGGCTATAACCTGCAAAAGCTAAGTCAGGATATCCAGAGTGAAGTGGACCGGATCACTTCATTTCCTGAAGAGGCTGAGGACCCTGTTGTCAGTATCGCATCCCATAAACGCAGTGTACTTTCCCTGATGGTTTACGGAAATACTGATCAGCTTGCCTTGCGCAAGGTGGCCGAACAGTTGCGTCAGGAACTGATAGGTGATCCGGGAATTACTCAGGTGGAGCTGGCCGAGGTCAGTGGATTGCAGGTTACTATTGAGGTCCCGCAGGATAAACTGCGTGCTTATGGGCTGACCCTTTCAGATGTTGCTGATTCCCTTGCCAAAACTTCCGTGGAACTGCCCGGAGGCGGCATCAAGACCGAGAGTGGTGAGATTCTGGTCCGCTTTAAAGAGCGCCGCGATTATGCCCGTGAATTCGCTCGTGTCCCCATTGTTACCGGGAATGACGGCACGCAGGTGCTGCTGGAAGACATAGCCGTTGTAAAAGAAGATTTCCAGAATGATGACATTATGACTACCTTTGACGGTAAACCTGCCGTAAGGATTGATGTCTACCGCATTGGTGATCAGACCCCTATTGGAGTTTCCGATGCCGTGCATGCTCAGTTGGAACGGTTTAACAATAGTCTTCCCGCCGGAGTGCATGTAGGCATCCGCAACGATATGTCCGACATTTATCGTCAGCGCATGGATTTACTGCTGCGTAACGCATACATGGGCTTGGGTTTGGTCTTTGTTTTTCTGGCTTTGTTTCTTGAACCCCGACTGGCCTTCTGGGTCGCCATGGGAATTCCCATCTCATTTCTGGGGGGCATGCTCATCCTCGGTCCGGCCGGGGCCAGCGTCAATATGATTTCCATGTTCGCCTTTATTATATCGCTTGGTATTGTTGTGGATGACGCTATCGTTGTTGGTGAAAATGTTTACACCATGCGCCAGCAGGGTATGAGCTGGATCGAATCGGCCGCTAAAGGGGCACAGCAGATTGCCATGCCGGTAACCTTCAGTGTTTTGACCAACATTGTCGCTTTTATGCCTATGTTTTTTGTGCCCGGAGTGATGGGTAAAATATTCAAGGTCATTCCCATGGTGGTCTGCAGTGTCTTTTTCGTTTCGCTTGTGGAATCCCTTTTCGTCCTGCCCGCTCATCTGGGGCATGGCAGTGAACGGGAACCGGGAAAAATCATGAAATTTATCCTTTATCACCAGCAGACGATTTCCCATGGCCTTTTGCGGTTTGTACATAAAGTATACAGGCCTGCTTTGGATCGTGCTGTTACCTGGCGGTATCTCACGGTTGCCATCGGGCTGGCCTGTCTGATTGTTGCCTTTGCCTATATTAAAAGCGGGCGGCTCGGTTTCACCATGTTTCCGAAAATTGAATCAAATTATGCCTACCTGACCGTGGATATGCCATACGGAACAGCCAAAGAAGTAACCCAGAAGGTAATGGAAAGGGCTGTTGCTGCTGCGGAAAAGGTAGCCGCTGAAAACGGGGGAGATAAACTGCTGGAGGGAATTTACGCTAAAATCGGCGGAACCGGCAGGCGGAACACCAGCGGTAGCCATGTTTTCAAAGTGCAGGCTTTTCTCACTGATGCGGACATCAGGCCGCTTCATACAGAAGAATTTGTGAATAAGTGGCGGCGTGCACTGGGAGCTGTGCCCGGATCGGAATCGGTCTTTTTTGAATCCGATCGCGGCGGTCCCGGTTCAGGGAGTTCTCTGGAAATTGAACTCAGCCATAGCGATATCGAGGTCCTTAAGAGGGCCTCTGCAGATCTGGCTGAAGCACTGAGCCATTATCCCAATGTTAAGGATATTGATTCCGGATATTCACCGGGTAAAAGACAGCTTGATTTTGAGCTGCTGCCTGCCGGGCGCAGTCTGGGCCTGACTTCGCGCAATGTGGCTAATCAGATCAGGGCATCTTACTACGGCGCCGAGGTCCTTCGCCAGCAGCGCGGGCGTAATGAAATTAAAGTAATGGTCCGGCTTCCGGAAGAGGAACGGGCATCCAAGTATGATTTTGAAGAGTTGATGATCCGAACCCCTGATGGAAAGGACGTCCCCCTTCGCGAGGTTGTCAAAATAAAGGACGGCAGGGCCTATACCTCCATTGACCGTCGTAATGGACGCCGAGTGGTTTCCGTAGAAGCGGATGTGAACCCGCGTAAAGATACCTCGCAGGTTCTCAGCGATGTTGTGGTAAACGTTATACCGCAACTGAAGGCTGATTATCCCGGACTTGGCTATTCTCTTGAAGGTAAACAGGCCGATTTGAAGGAAAGTACCGAGAGTCTGATTTCCGGATTATTAATGGCTATGATGTTGATCTATGCTCTGCTGGCTATCCCTTTCCGAAGCTATTTCCAGCCGCTTATTGTCATGATCTGCATTCCCTTCGGTATTGTGGGAGCGGTTATCGGGCACGCATTGCTGGGGTACAGCCTCAGCCTGATGAGTCTGTTCGGTATTGTTGCCTTGTCCGGAGTTGTGGTCAACGATTCGCTGGTTTTTATCGACTATGTGAACATTCAGCGCCGTAAGGGCCATTGCGCTTATGATGCGGTTCTGGAGGCAGGTACGGCCCGTTTCCGACCCATCATGCTTACAACCCTGACCACATTCGGAGGGTTGGCGCCCATGATTCTCGAAACATCGAGACAGGCCAAGTTCCTGATTCCTATGGCGGTTTCCCTTGGTTTCGGGATCGTCTTCGCAACAGGGATTACTTTGATGCTGGTCCCTTCGTTCTACCTTATTTTTGAAGATATCCGTATGGTGATGCGTAAAATATTCCGCGGTTCAGCAGATGAGCAGCCGGATGATGAAAGTTCCGGTCATCAGGTAATAGAAAGTAAGGAGTGATCTTTACAGGTACTGAGAAAGAATAAAAATCCCGTCTGATAAATATCGGCGGGATTTTTATTAATCACGGTAGGTGACTTTTTCCAAGGCGTAAATAATGTTCGGATCGTATTGGGTTGCTTCGCTGTATAAAATTTTCAGGGCCTTGACTATGGGCATGCTCTTTTTGCCCGGTCGACCCATGGTCATAGCAACAAAGGAATCAACCGCACCGCAGAGTTTGCCCAGCCATGAAAGATGCTCGTTGGTAACCCCTCTGGGATACCCGGACCCGTCCATCCTTTCGTGATGTTCTAGTATCGCCCGCAGTGTGTGCTTGCTTAAGCAGTTGGTAATGCTCAGTTCCTTAACCGAAGTTATGGGATGCTGGCGGATTCTTTTCTGTTCATCAAGCGAAAGACAGAATTCTTTGCCAAGCACGAACTCCGGAAGGTTACTCAAGCCGATATCGCAAAGGAAGAGGGCGCTAAGAGCATCGATGAAAATTTTTACGTCCGGTTTAAAATCCCGGGCGTGAAGGAGTACCGATGCCCCGATGATGCCGTTGGAAATGGCCTTGTTGGTCAGTGAATGCTGCGGGTCCAGCATGGGCAGCATCAACCATAACAGGTTCGGCTTTTCGTGGATAAGTTCGCCCACAGCTACAAGTGTCTTATGGAATTCAACAAAATGTATTTTTAATGAGTCGGAGTAAATTTTTTCAGACTGTTCTTTCAGACCCTCAAGTATGAGTACCGCCAGTTCCTGTTCGGGGATTGAGTGGGAAATGTCACTGATTACAATGGGCAGATGGGGCAGAAAATAATTTCTGCATAGGTTGATGTCATTATATTTGATGAAAATCAGCCCTTGGTCACAGTCTGCGGAGATTGCGTGTTTGTCTGCGGAAACAATACTTTTTCCCGGAATGGTTATGGGGATAAATCTTCCATTGGAAGAGTTCATCCTGTACAAACTGAAAGGTAAATTGTTTTTAGGAAGTATCTTGAAGATTTCTCCTGTAATAGAACAGAAACTTTCTTCAATTAATTTAGAACCGTCTATCGCGTTCATAGACCCACCTCAAATGGCAGCACTTATATTTACTTAAATTTGTTTGATTTTGCTTTATCTTCCGACCTTAAATGATGTTTACCATCAAATGTTATTAGAACGCAATATGTTGCCTTATTAAGGATTGGCTGAGTAAAAATTGATTTAATTATGTAAAATATTATATAAATAAACTACTTATAGTTAGAATACTTTGACCGGTGGCTTCGTTTGCTGATAGAAATAATAAAAAAAATATAATTTTTAGTTTTTTTTCGCCGCTTGCCATCCTTGCCTTACTCGGACTATATTTAAATGTTGTAAGGCTGATAACAAAAAGCATGTCAGTATCATCTTCTCATTTTACGTATGTTTTACGTTTTTTATTGTTGTTGAAATAATGAGTTCCCTCCTTTTACATAACAGGGAGAGAGTCGGGAGATAGTTTGGATAGTCTGTTCACTCCGTCATCAATCGCCGTTGTAGGCGCATCATCCGCTTCCGGGAAAATCGGGAATACTATTCTGTCCAACCTGCTGAGCGCCGGGTATAGTGGCAGTTTGTATCCGGTTAATATTCGTGGCGGAAATATTTGTGGCATTGATTCTTATAAGCAAATTTCTGAAATAGGCAGGCCGGTTGATCTGGCCGTTATCGCCATTCCCCGGGATGCTGTCCTCGGAGCCTTCCGGGAATTACTTGAACTGGGAGTCGGTTCAGTTGTTGTTATCACCGCGGGGTTCAAGGAAGTAGATCACGAAGGCTGGCTGCTTGAAACTGAACTTGCTAAGCTGGCAAGAGATAACGGTGTCAACCTGCTGGGCCCCAACTGTCTCGGGATTATTAATTCCCGGGGCGGGGTAAACGCTTCTTTTGCAACCGGAAATCCCGATACAGGAAGCATCGGTTTTTTCTCGCAGTCCGGCGCGCTTTGTGTTGCCGTACTTGACTGGGCGCTGGGTACAAAAATAGGTTTTTCTAAATTCGTAAGTCTCGGCAATAAAGCCGTGATTAATGAAGCCTCCATGCTTGAATATCTGGGAAACGATCCTGATACAAAGGTGATACTCGGCTATGTCGAGAATATTGAGGATGGCCGCGAATTTATGAAACAGGCTGCAAAAGTGTCCATGAAAAAGCCGGTACTGATGATGAAAGCCGGGACCACGCCCGCCGGGGCTAGAGCAGCATCTTCCCACACCGGCGCAATGGCCGGATCGGATAAAGCCTGTGACGCAGCTTTTCGCCAGTCCGGTGTTATCCGGGTGGAAAAACTGGATGAACTTTTTAATCTCGCCAGAGCTTTTTCCTTACAGGATCTGCCGCAGGGGCCCAACCTCGGTATTGTTACCAATGCGGGAGGACCGGGCATTCTCGCTGCTGACGCTTGTACTGAATCGGTCATGCGCATGCCCACATTTTCCCCTGAGACAATAGGGGAACTGCAACGTATGCTTCCGGGCTATGCCTCTGTGTACAACCCGGTTGATCTGCTCAGTAGTGCCGATGCGGAAACTTACGGTCGGGCAGTGCGTATCGTCGGACATGATCCGGCGGTGAACAGCCTGCTGATGATTATCGCTCCCTCTGTCGATCTTGACTTGGCTGAGGTTGCCGAGGCTGTTGTTGAGGCAATGGCCGAAGTAAACAAGCCGGTCTTCTGCTGTTTGATGGGACGCAGAAAGAGCGGCCCGGCCCGTGATATTTTTGCAGAAGCCGGAATTCCTGTATATGACTTTCCCAAGCAGGCGGTCCGGGCTATGGGCTGCATGCACAAATATGCAGTCTGGAAGGGGCGTCCTCCTCGTACTTTTATTACCCCGGAACATGATCTGGAAGCGGCACGGGAACTGGTGGATAACGCTGTTCGCTCAGGTGCTTCCGAGCTTGTGGAATTTCAAGCTCGAGACATTGTCACCGCTTACGGTCTTCCTACTCCTGAATCAGATCTGGCCCGTTCCGGTGACGAAGCCGTGGCAATAGCCGATCAACTGGGATATCCGGTTGTGCTCAAGATAGCTTCGCCTGAAATTTCTCATAAATCAGATGTAGGCGGAGTCCGTACCGGGCTTAATTCTGCCGAGGAAGTCCGGGCGGCTTTCTGGGATATAACCGCCCGTACCCAGCGGCTGCGGCCCGATGCTTATATCGCCGGATGTCTGGTGCAGCAGATGGCTTCAGAACATTCCCGTGAAGTTATTGTCGGTTTTCGTCGGGATAAACAGTTCGGACCCTTGCTTATGTTCGGGCTGGGTGGAGTTTACGTTGAGATTTTAAAGGATATTTCGTTCCGTCTGGCACCTCTTGCGGTTGAAGATGCCGGAGAAATGGTTCGGGAAATCCGTTCGTACATGCTTTTGAAAGGAGTCAAAGGTGGCGAGCCCGTTGACTTTGAGGCAATAACTGATGTTTTGATCAGAATGTCATGCCTTGCCAGTGATTTTCCTGAAATTTATGAAGCGGAATTTAATCCTGTGCTTGTCAACTCGGAAGAGGCCCTCGTTGCCGATGCCCGAATGACAGTTGTCGATATTTCTGCAGGCGCCACCGATGAGTCGGATGAGCGTGAATAAGGAGGCATAGATGGTAGGTATTTATATAGGTTCCACCACCGGTTATTCCGGTAAGAACCTTCTGGCCATGTCCTTGGGACTTAAATTCCGCAAGAGCGGTTTTAACGTAGGGTACATGAAGCCGGTGGGGGCGGTTCCACACATGGAAGGCGATAAACCCGGAGACGCGGATGCCGCTTTTATCCAGCAGGTGCTCGGCCTGGAACAGAATCCCAGCAAGGTAACCCCGGTGCTGGTCACCCGTGACTTCACCATCAAGGCCTTTTCTGATGATATGGGAGATCTCATGCCGTCCATTGTTGAATCTTACGAAGAGCTCAGCAAGGATAAGGATGTTATGATCATCGGCGGATCGGGGAGTTATCTCAGCTCCGGCACTTATTGCGGTGTAAGCGGTCCTGATGTAGCCCGTTCACTGGGGGCGAAAACGATTCTCGTGGACCGGTACAGCAGCGAATTGCATTATGATTACGTGCTGCGCGTTCACAAAGAGCTGGGTGACGATTTTCTTGGCGTAGTTTTCAATGATGTGCCTGAACATTACATGGACGAGCTTACCTCACTGATAATTCCCTTTCTTGAAAAAAGGGGAGTTAAGGTGCTCGGAATCATCCCCCGCGATCCACTCATGGGTGCAATCAAGGTCAACGACCTTGCAGAGCGGCTTTTCGGGAAAATTATTTCAGCTCACGCCAAAGCCGACCGGGTGGTAGAAAATTTCCTCATCGGTACCATGCAGGTTGAAAACTTCATCACCCACTTCAGGAGACATAAGAATTCTGCGGTCATTGTGGGTGGGGACAGGGCCGATGTTCAGCTAGTCGCCCTTGAAGGGAATTGCCCCTGCCTGATCCTGACCGGGAATCTTTATCCTAATGACATTATCCTTACTCGTTCCGAAGTGCTTGAAATTCCGGTAATTGTTGTTCGCGATGATACCTACGCGGTCGCCAAGAAGATGGAAGCCATTCAGGAAAGTTATAAGCTTAGGGATATGATTAAAATTAATCATGGGGCCGGACTGGTCAATTCAGAATTGGATTATGACTATATTTATGAAGAATTGGACCTATGATAACCTCTTGCATAGGTAGGTAATATGTCCTACTGTTAGAGTAGGAATAAAAAAAACGTTAAATTTGCGACAGTGTGCCGCCGGAAATTGTTTCAGCGAATTGTGCCTTTGTAACATATTTATATAATTTGTTTTTTTGTGGGGAGTGCTGCCTGTGATAAGGGTGGTACTCCCCATTATTTTTGGTAAAATACTAGGCAAAACCACCCGGATGCTATTGTCCTACTTTGCAAAATGTGCCAATTAACTAGCAGTTATAGGGTTGGACGGGTCTCCGGCCTTGGTGTGACGAGGTTTGTTTCGACCAAAGACTGGACGATTTAATTGGTTAGAAAATTGTGGTGCTCTGCACCCGGAAAACCGAGCTGATTCGGAATATTGGCGGATAGACCGAATCTTCGGAATGAGGAGGCGTGAGATGCCTGATGCGTCCACGTGGGATTGGAATCCCGGTAGGCGAGAGGTCCAGGACACAGGTTCCTGGTCCGATAAATTTGAGTGGGTGGAAGAATTCCATGCCAGTCCCGACGGTGAAAAAGTCGGTGCTGTTGTTCATAAAGGAGAATTGGAATTCACTGCTTGCGTTAATGGTGAGATCTGGGAAGAAGCATACGACAGGATTTTCTACCCTAGATTCGCACCGGATGGCAGGTTTACAGGTATTGCCCAGCAGATGGGAGAATGGACTCTGTCTGTTGATGGTGAACATTGGCCGGAAATGTACGGCTACATCTGGAAAACCATGTTTGGACCCGAAGGTTCCATTATCTGTGCTGTTCAGCAGGATACGACTTATGGAATGGGTGTGGACGGCGTTCTCTGGGAAAACTTTTTTGAAAGCGCAAACGGATTCACTGTCGGCGCTGATGGAAAATCAACCGCTGCGGTAGTTCAGATTAATTCCATGCCGCAGGCTGATATTGAAACCTTCCAGAAAGGGATCTTTTCAGTTGCTGTGAACGGAACAGCCTGGGATGCGGTTTTTATGAACTGCTACACCCCGGTGTTTGATGCCAAGAGTGAAAAGGTTGCCTGTCAGATAAGAAAAACACTCTATGATTACACCATCGCAGTGGATGGCAAAATCTGGCAGCGCGAGTTTCAGTGTGTCTGGGCTCCCAGCTTCAACCCCGCAACCGGTGCTCTTGTAGCTCCCGTTCGTCTGGGTGGAAAATGGGGTATGGCTCAGGATGGCGAGTTGATCTGGAAGAACACCTTTGCCAATTGCTGGCATCAGCAGTTCAGCGCCGATGGTTCTAAACTTTGGGCTATCGTGGCACCCTCTTTCGGCAGCTTTACCGTTGCTGTGGATGGAAAACCATGGTCCATCACCGCGCCTGTTGTTATCGATCTGGCTGTCAGCCCTGACGGTAATCGCGCGGCTGCTCTTGCCAAAAACGGTTACGACTACACTGTATTGTGTGATGGTAAAGTCTGGCCCGGAGTATTCCAGATGGCATGGAAACCCGTATTCAGCCCAGACAGCGCTAAGGCTGCTGCCAAAGTTGAAAAGAATGGCCGCTTCACCGTAGTTCTTGACGGAAAGCCTTACGGTCAGGATTTCGATCAGTGTTGGGAACCTGTATTCAGCCCCGATAGTTCCAAGGTGCTTATCCGCGCTATCGACGGTGGTAAATACGTCCGCATCGTTGCTGATGTAAACGATTTCTAATCCGGAGGAATTACAAATGAATAGTGCTTATGCATTCGTTGTCGGTCCTCTGGCGTGGTTCGCCTGGGGCGTGTTTGTTCTCGGTTCCATCTACAGAATCGTTTCAATGTACCAGCTCGCAAAAGCAAAGGACGGTTCGTCCCTGCATTATATGAGCTTCAAATGGGGATTCCGTTCCATCATGGCATGGCTGAATCCCGTCGGAACACTTGGTTGGCAGCGCAATCCATGGACTGCGATGATGACCTTTGTTTTCCATATCTGTCTTGTCATTGTGCCCCTGTTTCTGCTGGGACACGTGGTTCTCTGGGATCAGTTCTTCGGCATCAGCTGGCCGACTATTCCCGATAATATTGCCGATATCATGTCCATCGTGGTTGTTGTCTGCTGTATCTATTTCGGCGCCCGCCGTTTTTTGCAGAAAGACGTAGCTTATCTGACCACCTGCAAAGACTGGATTGCACTGGCTGTTCCCGGCCTTGTTTTCCTGACCGGTGTTCTGGCCTATCACGAAATCGGTGATGCCAAGGTGATGCTTATCCTGCACATCCTTTGTGGTGAAATTATGCTCATCAGCATTCCCTTCACCCGTTTGAGCCACATGCTGTTCGGCCTGTTCACCAGAGCCTATATCGGTTCCGAGTTCGGCGGCGTCCGTAAGTGTAAGGACTGGTAAACAAATCCCGTAAGGAGTACGAGAAAATGACATTCGACAGGAAAATCGAAGACGTAGGACTCGAGCGGGGTGTTTCCCGCCTGACTCCCGAACGTATCGAAAATACTCTTAAGCAGGTTATCGAAGGAGAGGCCGGCGCCAAGCTTAAGCTTTATGCTGAAACTTGCATGCGTTGCGGTATGTGCTCCGAAGCCTGCCATTACTATATGTCTCATGACGGGGATCCCAAGTATTCCCCTGCTGGTAAAGTCCATCAGACTTTAGGCAAGATCTTGCGTAAGAATTACAAGCTTAGCGCTGATGAAGTTTATGAAATGGCTCAGATTGCTTACACCGAGTGTAACCTTTGCCGCCGTTGTATTCACTTCTGCCCGCTGGGTATTGATACCGGTTACATCATGAGCATGGTGCGCCGTATGTGCCATAAGCTCGGTGTGACCCCGCAGTACATTCAGGATACTGCCCATTCCCACTCCGCAACCATGAACCAGATGTGGCTCAAGGATGACGAATGGCCGGATACCCTGCAGTGGCAGGAAGATGAAGCCCGTGACGAGATGCCAAATCTGCGCATTCCGCTCGATAAAGAAGGGTCTGATATTTACTACTCAGTTATCGCGCCGGAACCTAAATTCCGCACCCAGCTGATTTATCAGGCTGCCTACATCTTTAACGAAGCAGGAGTTGACTTCACCATGCCCATAGAACCGGGCTGGGATAACTCCGATATGTGTATGTTCACAGGTGACTTTGAAATGATGGGTCGTCTTAAGAAGCGTCATTTTGAATCAGCTCTTGATCTCAAGTGTAAGCGTATCGTTATGGGTGAGTGCGGTCACGCATTCCGCTCTATTTACGATCAGGGTAACCGCTGGGATGCCTGGGAATCTTACCCCATTGAAGTAGTGCATTCCATTGAGTTCTTCTGGGAGCTTTTCCAGGCCGGAAAAATCAAGCTGCGTGAAAAGTTCAAAGAGCCTATCACCATCCATGATCCCTGCAACGTTATTCGTGGTCGTGGTTTGATGGAAGAATCCCGCAAACTCGCACACGCACTCTGTGAAAACGTGGTTGAAATGACCCCCAACCTTGAGCACAACTATTGCTGTGCTGCCGGTGGCGGTGTAATTAACTGCGGTCCTCCGTTCAAAAACGTGCGCATGAAAGGTAATAGAGTCAAAGCTGAGCAGCTTAAGGCTACCGGAGTAAACACCATTCTCGCTCCGTGCCATAACTGCCACGGTGGACTTGAAGATCTCGTTCATTACTATGAACTGGGAATGGAGATTAAGTTCTTCGGCGATCTTATCTATGACCTCATGGAAAAGCCGGAAGCGTAGGAGGAAGATTACAATGATAAAAAGAGTACTCTCTATTGCGGTCATTGCCGCCTGCGTCTTGCTCTATATGGTTCCCGCGTTCTGTCAGGAAGATATCACTTCTTTGCTGGACCCGGCTTTCCCTAAGCATCAAAGACCTGCTGCTGTGTTCGCTCATGATGCACATAATGAAATGGCCGGCATTGACGATTGCGCTACATGTCACCACGTCTGGGAAGATGGAAAGATCGTTGAAGACGAGTCTTCCGAAGACCAGAGGTGTTCTGACTGTCACGCGGTTAAGCCTGAAGCCGGAAAGACCGGTCTGCGCAATGCTTATCACAAGCTTTGCACCGACTGTCATGTAAAAGAAGCCAAAGGTCCTGTGACCTGTGCTGGCTGTCACCCTAAAGATGGTGCCGCTCCCGCAGAACACTAGGATTAAGTAGCAAGTATATTAATTAAAAGCCGTCCTTATTGGGCGGCTTTTTTTTTGTCTGCTGTGTAATTATTTATTGACCTTCTGGAGTAGTTAGGTGTTAATTATGTTTATGAAAAAAATAATACTGTTATGTGCGTTATTGGCTGTGGTTTCCTGTGCGCCTCGCACGGGGGGGGGAACTGACTATTTACAAACCTTAAGACCTGTAGATTTGCGGATGGTAATTGCAGA